>JAFOLN010000188.1 GCA_017419325.1 Clostridia bacterium | reverse complement strand
TGTTTACGCCTATCGTCTTTTCCCAGGTCTCGTCGGGTACGCTCTCAAGCGGCGGGCCCATAACGTCCTGAGATACGCCTGCGTTTGCAAAAAGGCAGGTAACCTTGCCGAAGTCCTTCAATACCTCGTCGCGCACGGCGTTTACTCTCGCGGTGTCGGTTATGTCCATCTGATAGAACTTTGCATTAACGCCAAGATCGCGGCATTCCTTTGCAACAGCCTCGCCCTGTTCTGCATTGAAGTCGCACAGCGCAAGGTCAGCGCCCGCCTTCGCGAACTGGAGCGCGGTTCCCTTTCCTATGCCCGAAGCCGCACCGGTGATTACGACAACGTCACCCTTGAAATTATAAGCAATACTTCCCATGTGTACACCCTCCTTGATTTTTATTTTTTACCACACATAAACAGTTAATTATTAACTATTTACAAATACGATTATAGTCTTTTATGTTTTATTTGTCAATTTATAATTAAAATCCCATGTAATTTCATTGAAGTTTTGCCTATGCGCTGCGGTTTACTGGCGATTGTCTCCTGTCGTGTCCGTTCGCAAGCCTTAAAACCTGTTTACATAGCCGGAGTCTACGTTTAAGACCTGTCCCGTTATCTCCTTTGCCTGCTCCGAACAGAGGAACATAACGGCATACGCCATATCCTCCACCTTCTGCGCCCTCTTCAAAGAGCTGCCTGCCGCCGCCATTGCATTCATGACCGATTCGTTGTCGTTGAACTTTAACAGTCCCCCGCCCAGCGCCGCTCTGAACTTCATTGCCGTGCCGTCGGCGTATATGTTTGTGTATACGAAGCCGGGACATATGGTGTTCACGTTTACGTTATATTCGCCCATTTCAATGGAAAAGGCATGCGCAAAGCCGATGGTGGCAAGCTTTGAAACGCTGTACGGCATCGAGCGCGGCGTCGAAGTATATGCCGCGATAGACGATGTAAGCACGATCTTGCCCGATCTCTTCTCCCTGAAAACAGGGGCGAACGCGCGGCATACCTTTACCATGCCGAGAGTATTGACCTGAAGCACGAGCTCCCAGTCGCTGTTCGGTATAATGTCAAGCGGAGGCCCCATTACCTTTGAAGACACGCCGGCATTGGAGAAGAGAATATCGACCGTGCCCATCTCCTTTATTATCGTATCCCTTGCCGCCGCAACTTCATCATCATTCGTAACGTTCATCTTTACTGCTATGACCTTGCCGGAAGTAAGCTCGCGGCACTGGGCGGCGGTCTTTTCTGCCTCCTCAAGGTTCATATCACAAATCGCAAGACTTGCGCCCGCCTTTGCGAACTGAAGCGCCGTGCCTCTGCCTATGCCCGAAGCCGCGCCCGTTATAACGACTACGTCCTTACTGAAATCAAATGCAACACTTCCCATTTTTCGACCCTCCCTGATAAATATTTTTTGACCAAAAACACATTATGTATAAGGACTGCGGCTCCGTAAAATACAGAGCCGCAGTCCGGTGAATACTGATTATTAAATCTTCTTTATATAGCCCGAATCAACATTGAACGCGCTGCCGGTTATTTCGCTTGCTTCCTCCGACGCAAGGAACATGACCGTGTATGCCATATCATCGACAGACTGCGGTCTGTGAAGCGAGCTGGTGGCGGACGCCATGTAGTTCATAACCGATTCATTGTCGTTGTACTGGTTTAGCGCGCCGCCAAGTATATCCTTATACTTGAGCGCGGTGCCGTCGGAATAGATGTTCGTGTAAACAAATCCGGGGCAGATAACGTTTACGTTCGTATTGTACTCGCCCATCTCCATCGAAAGTGCCTGAGCGAAATTGACAACGGCTATCTTCGACGCGCCGTAGGGCGCAACAAGCGGGCTTATCTTCCATGCGGCCGCCGATGACGTGATTATTATCTTGCCCGCCTTTTTTTCCTTGAATATTTCGCAGAAGGCGTTGCAGACCTTTACCATGCCCAGCGTATTTACCTGATACGTTCTCTCCCAGTCGGAAATCGGTATGCGGGAGATGGGCGGCCCCATTACCTTCGGAGAAACTCCGGCATTTGAGAACAGCACGTCAACGGTGCCGAAATCCTTTACTATCTCGGCCTTTGCGGCTGCTATCTCGTCAACGTTCGTAACGTCCATTTTGTATGCCTTAACCTTGCCCGATGTAAGCGCCCGGCACTTTTCTGCCGTTCTCGATACCTCTTCAAAATTGAAGTCGCAGAGCGCGAGATTCGCGCCCGCCTTTGCGAACTGTAATGCGGTGCCTCGGCCTATGCCGGTGGCCGAGCCCGTTATAACGACTACTTTCCCCGAGAAATTCCAGGTGATGTTGCTCATTTTTTCTGCTCCCTTCATTTAAAATCGCTCATAAACCGGAAAAAACGGGCGGAAGCCGCGCCGTAATATGGTGGATTCCGCCCGTTTATGCTCAATGCAAACAGTATTATATTATAAAATTAAACTCTCTTTACAAAGCCGGAGTCAACGTTTATAACGCTGCCGGTGATCTCGCTTGCCTCGTCGGAGGACAGGAACATAACGGTGTATGCCATATCGTCAACAGTCTGCGGACGGTGGAGCGAGCTGCCTGCCGAAGCCATGAAGTTCATAACGGACTCGTTGTCGTTGAACTGCTTCAAGGGGCCGCCTATGGCTTCTCTGTACTTCAATGCGGTGCCGTCGGAATAAATGTTCGTGTAAACGAAGCCGGGGCATATTACGTTTACGTTTACGTTGTATTCGCCCATTTCTATGGAGAATGCCTGCGCGAAGCTGATCGTTGCGATCTTCGATGCGCTGTAAGGCATGGTGCGCGGAGTGGACGTCCAGGAAGCGATGGATGAGGTGAGAATAACCTTGCCGGCCTTCTTCTCTCTGAAGATGGAAGCAAATGCGCGGCATACCTTAACCATACCGAGGGTATTTACGGCAAAGGTGGACTCCCAGTCGGAATCGGGTATGTTCTCAAGCGGCGGGCCCATGACCTTCGACGCGATGCCGGCGTTCGAGAAGAGAACATCGACAGTGCCGAAATCCTTCAGTATAGCTTCTTTTGCGGCGTTGATCTCGTCAACGTCGGTTACGTTCATCTTGTAAGCCTTAACTTTGCCCGAAGTGAGAGCCTGGCACTTTTCGGCCGTTCTCGAAACTTCTTCAAAATTGAAGTCGCAAAGCGCGAGGTCCGCGCCTGCCTTGGCAAACTGAAGCGCGGTGCCGCGGCCTATGCCCGTAGCGGAACCCGTTATAACAACTACCTTGCCTTTGAAATTCCAAGTGATGTTTCCCATAATATTTTTCGCTCCTTTCATTTGTTGCTTTTCTTAAACGAAAAGCAACTCTCTATATGTAAAATATAACACATTTTTGTGGCAAGTCAAATATTTTTTGCGTTAAATTGCACAAAATATTTAATTATTTTAAATCATCGCTGCCTGCCTCGTAAATAAACCCGGATATATCGAAGCCGAACACATCGAATATATATTTATACTGCGCCTTAAGCATATCCCTTCTGCCCTTCCGTTCCTTCTCGCCGCCGGAGAGTATGAGAACGCCGCCGGGCTTCTTTTTTCCCCGCTCGCCTCGCACGAATTTTTTTATGTAATAAGGCTGCATCCTGTCTATGATGCATTTAAGCGGCGCGGGAGCGGAGTTAAAGTATACGGGAGACGCAAGGATAAACACATCGGCTGAGGTTATCCTTTCATATATATTTTTCACCGCGTCAAAGTCATCAAGACGGCATTTTTCCTCATTTCGGCATCCTCCGCAGTCAACGCAGGGCCCGAGATTATATTCATATGCATAAATAAAGTCCGCCTCTTTTATTCCCGTTTTATTAAGATAATCGCTTACAAGGCGCGCCGTATTTCCCTCTTTATGCGGCGAACCGAAAAGCACACAGCACCTCACAAAAACACCTCCCGCGACAAAAAATAATAAAAAATGCTCTTTTGAATTGAAACGCCCTTTTTATTATGATATCATGTTTATCGAAAGAATAACATATAAACGGTCAAACTAAGGCAGGTGCAAAACAAATGTTCATTCGTCATCTTGTAGATTTTAATGATTTAAGCCTTGCGGAATGGGATATTCTTTTTGATACGGCGCGAGACATTATGGATAACCCCTCGAAATATATGAAAAGCTGTGAGGGACGCATAATGGCCACGCTTTTTTTTGAACCTTCCACCAGGACCATGTTCTCCTTTCAGTCGGCAATGCTCAGACTGGGCGGTCAGATAATAGGCTTCTCCGAGCCGAAGAACTCCTCCGTTTCAAAGGGCGAGGTATTAAAGGACACCATAAAGGTCATATCGGGCTACGCCGATATAATAACGATACGCCATCCCCTTGAGGGCGCGGCATTCGCGGCGGCGCAGGAATGCAAGGACACCGCGCTCATAAACGCGGGCGACGGCGGCCATCTCCACCCCACCCAGACGCTGACCGACCTTACCACAATCCGCATGGAAAAGGGACGCACCGACGACCTCACCATCGGCATGTGCGGCGACCTTATAAACGGGCGCACCGTTCATTCCCTCATCAAGGCCATGTCCCACTTCAAGAATATAAAGTTCTACTTCATCTCCCCCGCGAACCTCAAGGTGCCGCAGAGGCTTCTCTCCATGCTTGCGCGCAAAGGCTACGAATATACGGAAACGGAGAGCCTTGAGGAGGCCATCCCCCACCTTGACATACTCTACATGACCCGCATACAGCGCGAGAGGTTCACAAGCGAGGAGGAATACAACAGATCGAAGGGCATATATGTGCTTAACCGTGAGAAGCTCGCCTCCGCCAAGCCCGATATGCTGGTGATGCACCCGCTGCCGCGTGTGGACGAGATATCCCACGATGTGGACGACGACGAGCGAGCCGTATACTTCAAGCAGGCGCGCTACGGCATGTACATCCGCATGGCGCTGATATACCATATGCTTAACTCCCCCACGGAGAACGTGCCGCTTCCGAAGCTTACCGATACCGACGCCTACTGCGACAACCCCCGCTGCATAACGAACCACGAGCATTACTTAAAGCCCATGTTCGCGCGGGTAAAGAGCCACCCCGACATTCGCTACTGCGTATACTGCGAAAAGCAGTATAAAAACTGAGTAAATCCCCCCGGCCGTCTCGGCCGGGGTCTTTATATACCGCTCAAACTGCTCCTTGTCGAAGTCGATTATTTCGTAATCCTTGAGTAAATCTCGCGTAACCTTGCGTATATCGCTCTCGCGGAGCTTTACGCCTTTCGTCAGCTTGAACTGGCCCTTGAGCCGTGCGTTCTCACGGGCAAGCCGGTTTGCACGGCGCATCGCCGCGTCTTGGCCTTTGCGGGAGCGGCGTATATCGGGGTTCGAGCGGTCGAACGTGCCGACGTTGTCCGTTGCGGACTTGATTTGTTCGGGGGAGAATACAGCTATGCTTATCCCGCTTTCATCTTTGACATAAACACTGTCAAAGCCTTTCCGTCTCCACTCGGCAACCTTTAAGCTGTCTTCTGCATCGTACCACGGGATAGCCGTTTTTTCACTGTTGACAGGTTTTTTCGCGGACAAATATACCTCGTAAATGTGCTTTTTCCCGCGCGCTCCTTTTTTTGCCGCTTTGTCCGAAAGCGCAAAATATATTGTTCCCGCCGAATTGCCCGACTGAAATATATTTATATCCTTTGCTCCCGAAGCGTGATACACCACCTTCGGCGTTCCGTCCTCGTTTACGACTTTGCTTGCGGGCTTGGGTTCAAATAATACCGGCTTATCCGAGTCTGCTTCAAACTCCTTTGTGTGCTTCTTGACAAATGCAAAAATATCTGCTACGCTCATGATGGTAGCAGCATTATCCGAGGAGTTTGGGACGGACCATAAGGTACGCCGCGTGGAATCGGATGATGTTGCTA
>JAFOLN010000187.1 GCA_017419325.1 Clostridia bacterium | reverse complement strand
TCGGCCAAAGAAAAAACAGGAAAGACCCAGATAATCATCGCAATGACCGTAAGAATACTTAAAAGCATCTTTGTTATCCGTTTCATAAGAACACCTCGTTTTTTGAAAACTCTGTATGAACAGGGCTGCTTCGGTTACGAAGACGCAGTCGGGACCGAAATTCAAGCCCGATTTTTCAAAGATACGCGTATCATTGTTTTTGTATAAGGAGATTCCTGTTTATATTATATATTCGGTTTTTATAACGTGTCAATTGAATATGCCGATAATTGCCTGCTTTACACCTTTCTTAAGATTTCTGCATGTCAAGCTCCATATTTATATGCGGTATGCCGTCTATGTCGTATTCGTCGTCCGGCGTCTTTACAAAGCCGAGCCTTTCGTAGAACTCCTTCGTATACGTCTGGGCGGCTATTTTTATCTTTTCGGGCTTATATACCTGCCGCGCGGTGCGGATGCCCGCAAGGACTATGTCGGTGCCAAGCCCCATGCGCCGCCTTTTTGCTATGACGCGGCCTATTTTAACATAGCCCGTTTCACCTGAGTCCCTTGAAAGTATGCGAAGATACGCGACGATTTCATCGCCGTCCGTAAGAAAGACGTGAAGCGCGTCCTGGTCCATATCGTCCGTGTCAAGGTAGCGGCTTTTCTGCTCCACAACGAAAACGGCGGAGCGAAGCTTCAATATTTCGTAAAGCTCATAAACCGTGAGCTCTTCAAACTGCTTAATGTGTAACTCCATAACGACCCCGCATCAGGTGTTTTTGTCAACCACTTTCATTTTCTTTAAGTTGCCCGACTTCTTGCGGCGCTCGCGCAGGTTCTCCTCGACCTCGCGCACGTCTATGTCAAGCTCGGCAAGCATTACGTTAAGGTGATAAAGTAAATCGGCCGTTTCGTTTATAACGGGCTCCTTTTCGCCGTTCTTTGCGGCGATTATCGTCTCGGCGCACTCTTCGCCTACTTTTTTAAGTATCTTGTCGATGCCCTCTCTGAAAAGATAGGCGGTGTAGGAGCCTTCCTCCTTCGTTTCTCTGCGCGAAATGACAACGTCGTACATCTCGGCTAAAATGCTGTCGTTCATAATTTACCTCCGTTAAAATTTTTTAAGCGTGCGATAGAAGCACGAGCGATTACCCGTATGGCATGCCGCGCCGATCTGCTCCACAGAAATGAGCAGTGTGTCGCAGTCGCAGTCGTATGATATCTCCGATACGTTCTGTATGTGACCGCTCGTCGCACCCTTGTTCCAGAGCTCGCCGCGGGAGCGCGACCAGAACCAGGTCTGCCCCGTAAGGAGCGTGCGCTTCAGGGACTCGCGGTTCATATACGCAAGCATGAGCGTCTTATTTGTTATTTTATCCTCTACAACGGCCGGTATCAAGTCATTTTTCTCAAAAAACCTTTCAATATCATAGGGCAGGGGAGGCGCGCCGTTTTTCTTTACGCTTATAGCATCGGAAAGGTCGAGGCTGCCCGAATAGAGCGACTTTCCCGCGATAACGCCGTAAAGCCCCATATGCGCCACCGTGTTTATATCCTCGATGTCCCTTACGCCGCCGCTTGCAATGATATTGCAGGATACTGCGTCCGAGAGCGCCCAGAGCTGCGAGAAGTTGGGGCGCATGAGCGTGCCGTCGCGGCCTATGTCGGTAAATACTATGGTCCTTACGCCGATGTCCTCCATGGCGCGGGCAAGCTCAATGTAGCTTACCTTGCTGTCCGTAAGCCAGCCCTCGGTGCTCACATATCCGTCCTTTGCGTCGATGCCCACGGTTATTTTGTCGCCGAAGGCCTTTACGGCTTCAACTACGAGGGGCTTGTTCTTAAGGGCGACGCTTCCCAATATAACGTGGCTTGCGCCCGCCGAAAGCACGGCCTCGATGGTCGCCATGTCTCTTACGCCGCCGCCGAACTCTATCTCAAGGTCGGCCGTCGCCTTTATCTCGGAAAGCACGTCGAGGTTCTTTGGCTTTCCGGCCTTCGCGCCGTCGAGGTCTACGACGTGAAGATGGCGCGCGCCCGCGTCGTAGAATTTTTTCGCGGTCTCTGCCGCGCTGT
>JAFOLN010000186.1 GCA_017419325.1 Clostridia bacterium | reverse complement strand
CGCAGGATAAACGCCTTTCTGAGTTTTCTGAGAATCTTCGCCTGGGGCAGGAGTCTCTGGGGACGAGCGTTTCCGCATCGCTTCTGCAGATGGAGGAGCGTTTGGGCGGCTTTGCACAGCAGAATGAGCAGCAGCTTTCGGGCATACGCTCCACAGTTGAGGCGCGGCTCGGCGCGATGCAGGAGGACAACAGCAAAAAGCTGGACGCCATGCGCGGCGTGGTGGAGGAAAAGCTTCAAAAGACGCTGAGCGAACGCCTCAATGAGTCATTCGGACAGGTGAGCAGCCAGCTTGAGAAGGTATATAAGGGGCTGGGCGAGATGCAGACGCTTGCGGCGGGCGTGGGCGACCTTAAAAAGGTGCTCTCGAACGTAAAGACCCGCGGCATAATGGGCGAGATACAGCTCGGCGCAATACTCGAGCAGATCCTGTCGCCGTCCCAGTATGTAAGCAACATTGCGACGAAGAAGGGCTCGCGTGACTTCGTGGAATATGCCATAAAGCTGCCGGGCGACGGAGATATGCCCGTATATCTGCCCATAGACGCAAAATTCCCGCTGGACATTTATTCGCATCTTATGGACGCATACGAGAAGGGCGATCAGGCGGCCATAGCGGAAGCGGCAAAGGCGCTTGAGACAAGAATACGCCAGTGCGCAAAGGATATACGCGAAAAGTACATAGACTCGCCGAACACCACCGACTTCGGCATTCTTTTCCTGCCGGTAGAGGGGCTTTACGCGGAGGTTGTGCGCCGCAACATGGTGGAGACGCTGTCGCGCGACTATAAGATAACGGTCGCCGGCCCCACAACGATGGCGGCGCTTTTAAACAGCCTTCAGATGGGCTTTCGCACCCTCGCCCTTCAGAAGCGGTCAAGCGAGGTTTGGCAGGTGCTTGGCGGCGTGAAGACGGAGTTTGAAAAGTTCGAGGGCGTGCTTGAATCGGCTCAGAAGAAGATGCGTTCGGCAAACGACGAGATAGACAGGCTCGTGGGCACGCGCACGCGGGCAATAAGAAGGAAGCTTAAGGATGTGGAGGCGCTTCCCGAAGGGGAGAGCGAGAAGCTTATCGGAGAATAATACATACGGGGGACTTATATGAAGATAATAGACGCACACATACATTACACGGACAACGAATATTTCGAGGCCATAGCGAAGGCGGCGGGCGGCGAGAACAGCCTTTCGTATCTTGAACGCGAGTTTAAAAGGCTCGGCATAGTCATGGGCGTGGGCATGGGAAACGTGCCCGTAAGCGACGAGCCGGGCGCGCCCTCCCTTTTTAACCTCGACAGAACGATGGAGCCCGACCCATACAACTACCCGGACTTCACCTGCTTCTGCGTGGGCATAAACCCGAGGGGACTTACGAAGGAGAATGCGCACAAGGTGCTGCCTCAGTATGAGAAGATACTCAAAACGCCGCGCTGCGTGGGGCTTAAGGCATATGTGGGCTACCATCAGGCGTACATTTACGACGAGATGTACCATCCCTTCTTTGAGCTTGCGGCGGCGTACAGGGTGCCCGTCGTCGTTCATACGGGAGACACGGCCATGCCGGGCGGCAAGATAAAATACGCCCACCCGCTGAGCGTTGACGACGCGGCGGCGGAGTTTCCCGACACCGTGTTCGTCATAGCGCATTACGGGAACCCCTGGATAATAGACGCATCCCAGGCGGCGAGAAAGGACAACGTGTTCATAGACCTTTCGGGCATGCTTGCGGGAAACGTGAGGGCGGAGAGCTTTTTTAAGGAGTATTCGGGCTACGCCGACCATGTGCGCACGTGGATGAAGTACCTCGGGAATTTCGATAAGTTCATGTACGGCACCGACTGGCCCCTTGTGAATATGGAGGGGTACATAGAGATAATGTCCGAGATAGTGCCGCCCGAACATCATGAGAAGTTCTTTTATGAGAACGCGCTTAACGTATTCGGGAAGATGAAGCAGTTTATTTGATAAAATAGCATAATAAGTCAAAAGGGATACCGATAAGACTAATGCGGTATCCCTTTTTATATAGTGCATTATAAACAATATACTACTTTTTTCGTAAAAGTAATTGAAAAGAGTATTACGGGGTGATATTATTATTGTTAGTTTAATATAATCCTGATAGGGGGTAATTCCGTTGTCACTTCTTACTGCAGATGATGTAAATAAAGTAAACCGTTTCTATAGATACATAAATCAGCATTACGAGGCGTTTATAATAAACGCTTTGGGCGCGCTCAATACCATATTCGGGTACCGGCGCACATCCTATACGATAATATGCGAAAAAAGCGACCATTCGCCCTATGTAAGAGAGATAGAAAGCGATTCCATAAGTCCCGACCTGCTTATGAAATATAAGGAGGAGTACTTCTATAAGGACCCCTTCGTGTGGGAGTTCAGCAAGCGGGCCCATTCGGCGAAGAGCAACTGCCTCTTTAAGCTTTCAGACTTCATGACCCTTGATGAATTTGTAAAGACCGACTACGGCCGTGAGCTGAAAAGCGCGAACCTGGGATATTTCGCGTCCATAACGACGGCGGTGGTCAGCGGCTATCCCGTGTATTCCCTGAATGTATTCAAAACGCTGGACGAGCCCGATTTTTCCCCTAAGGAGCTGGAGCTTTTGGAGCTTACGGCAAAGGCGTTTGCCGACAGCTTTCTTCTTTATAAAAAGCATATGGAGCTTACGGAGACCGTCGATATGGTAAGAAATTATATCGACATGTTAAACTGCGGCTTCGCCATTGCGGACGATGAGCGCAATATAGTGTTCAATAATGCCACCTATATGTTCTGCGCCTCCCGCATAACGAACAAGAAGGACATATACTTCATAAACCGCGACATGCTCAATATGCTTGAGGAGAAGCTGGGCATGCCCATAAGCGAATTTACCGACTCCGCGGTCATAGAGACGGACGGCTTTACAATAAAGCTCACCGCCGCCGACGCCATATTTGACAAGAACGTAAGGCGTCATATCTATATAAATATATACGACAACAAAAAGTCCCCCTCGCCGGTGCTTACGGGCGGCAGCACATTACGCGATGAGAGCGCCGCCGCGGAAAAGAGCCGGTTCACGGGCCGCGAAAAAGAGATAATAGCCCTCATGCTCGAGGGACAGAACAACCAGCAGATAGCGGCAAAGCTTTTCATAAGCATATTCACGGTTAAGACCCATATAAAGAACATATTCAACAAGCTTGACGTTTCAACGCGCGCCGACGCCGTTGCAAAGCTTGAGGCCATGAGATAAATACGGGAGCCTGCCCCGCGGGGGCAGGCTCCTTTCATATTTTACCGCGCGGTCACTCTTCGCGCTTAAAGATTACGGCGCGGGGCCTTCCCCTGCCTCTTTTGTCAATGGGAGTATAGTCGCGCTCGTCTGTTACGCTCATGTAGTTCGGGCGGATTATCTTGCCCGCGTTTATTATCTCCTCAAGCCTGTGGGCGCTCCAGCCCACAATGCGCGCCATGGCGAATATGGGGGTGTAAAGCTCAAGGGGAATGCCCAGCATGTTGTATACAAAGCCGCTGTAAAAGTCCACATTGGGGCTTACGCCCTTGTATATCCTTCGCTCCGAGGCGATGATTTCGGGCGCAAGCCGCTCCACCGCGCTGTAAAGGGCGAAGTCCTCCGAAAATCCCTTCTCCTCTGCAAGAAGCTCGACAAAATGCTTAAACACCCGTGCGCGGGGGTCGGAGAGGGAGTAAACGGCGTGTCCCATGCCGTATATAAGCCCCTTTCGATCGAAGGCCTCGCCGCGAAGCAGCTTCGTAAGGTATCTTTCGAGTCGCTCGTCGTCGGAGACGTCGCGCACATGGTGCTTTATGTCGTCCATCATTTCGACCACCTTGATGTTCGCGCCGCCGTGGCGCGGGCCCTTTAAGGACGACAGCGCCGCCGCCATGACGGAGTAGGTGTCGGAGCCCGCCGAGCTTACGATGTGGGTCGTGAACGTGGAGTTGTTGCCGCCGCCGTGCTCCATATGGAGCATGAGCGAAAGATCGAGCACGCGGGCCTCCAAGTCGGTAAACGTCATGTCGGGGCGGAGCATACGAAGGATGTTCTGCGACGCCGAAAGGCCGCGCAGGGGATTGTGTATATAGAGGCTCTCGCCCCGCTCGTAATGGTTGTAGGCGTGATAGCCGTATACCGCGAGGCGCGGCAGCACGCTTATAAGGAAGATGCACTGCCTTAACACGTTCTCGACCGAGGGGTCGGTAAGGCTTTTGTCGTAGGAGGCGAGCGTGAGCACGCTTCGTGACAGGGAGTTCATCATATCGGAGCTCGGCGCCTTCATGATAACGTCCCGCGTGAAGTTTTTGGGCAGGCTGCTGCTCACGGCAAGAATGCTCTTAAAATGGGCAAGCTCCCCGGGGGAGGGAAGGAAGCCGAAAAGCAGCAGATACGCCGTTTCCTCAAAGCCGAAGCGGCCCTCCTGCGCCGCGCCCTCCACAAGCTTTATTATGTCGTAGCCCCGGTAGCGAAGCTCGCCGTGGCAGGGTATTCTTTTTCCGTCCCTTTCGTCGAACGCCTTTATGGATGATATGGTGGTAAGCCCCGCAAGCACGCCCTGCCCGTCAAGATCCCGAAGCCCCCGTTTTACGCCGAAGCTGTCGTAAAGAGCGGGGTCTATGGAGGAGGCGTCAAGGCAGAGGGCGGCGTGCTCCTTTGCGTAATCCGTAAGCTTTTTATTGTATGGAGAGGTATCTCTTAAAGAGGCAAGCCCGTCTTTTCTCTTATGGATGTGGTCATGTTTCACGGTGATGCTCCTTTCTTTATTCTCAGTAATGAAGTATTTCAAACAGGATATCAAAATATTTGATAAATGTCAACTATTATGCTATATCAATTATTGACAGAAGGCAAGAGGAGGGGTATCATATCGTATGGGGTGAGAAAAATGGAGGAAGCTAAAACGAACGAACTGGAAGAGGAAGCCATATCGGCGGTATTTGAGCTGTTCCCGCTGTGCCGGCGTGTGTTTTTCGACGCGCTCTACGAAAGCGACGACGAGAGAGTGCGCCTTTTGACAAAGGTGCAGTTTCTTCTCATGACGGCGCTTCTTTACCGCGGAAGGCTTAACATGACCGAGACGGCGCTTTGCATATCGGCGTCCAAGGAGCAGGCGACCCGCATAGTTGCGCCGCTGGTGGACGCGGGGCTCGTGGAGCGTTTCTATGAACGCTCGAACCGCCGCACAGTATATATACGCCTGTCAGACAAGGGCATGGCGTTCGTCCGCTCGCTTCGCGCGCGGATGGCGGGCTTCGTTCTGGAAAAGCTTTCCGACCTTAATCCCGAGGATATAAAAACGCTTGAGGAGTCCGCCGTGACGCTGGCGCGCATATTAAGAAAAATAGAAAAATAAGGAAATACAGGAGAAGCCGCGCCCCTTTGGGCGCGCTTTGTGAAAAACGGATAAAATACGCCCGAAAACAGGGCAAGAATTTGTAAACTTGGGATTACATAAATTTTTTATTTTTTTCGACACATTTTAATTCTTTTATGCTATACTTTAAACGTCCTTATTAAACACAATACATTCAAGAGGCGGGCGTGGAAATTGAAGGCAAAAAAAATCCTGACTATATTTCTGATCATTTCGTTAATTTCCCAGATTATTCTTTTAAGCGGTTGCAGTTGGATCTTTGCCGAGTCCGAAGAGCCCGTGGAAGATAATTACGACGCGGTAATAAGCAAAATCTATTCCGCGACAAAACGGGTGTCCCTCATTTTTTCGGGAGCAAAAAACAAAAACGACAGAACGGAAACTGAAAAGTTCTTAAAGGAGAAGGACGTTTCGTTTGCGTATGCCGAAGGTCACGGCGACAGTCTTATCTTAAAGCGGGACGGTACGACGTATCTCGTTGAGCCCACCGTATGGCTTACGGGCGACGTGACGGATATGTACACTTTTGTGGACAATACCCGCTGGGGAAGCGTGGTAGCCGTGGATATGGCCTCTTTTTCGGACGCGGACGCCTTAAAGAACGCGCTTTCGGAGCTTATCTACGTTTACCGCTACGCGGGCTATGAGATACTTCCGCCGGAAAGTCTTTCCGAGGCGGACGACAGCCTTCCCTTTGAGGATATAACGAACCCGGAAAATTATCCCCTTCCCGTAACGAACGTTCCCCTCGGGGTTGAGGAGTCGAACCCGGTGGCGGACACATATTTTGACGACGCGGTGTTCGTGGGAGACTCCATAACGCAGAAGCTTCAGATGTATGCGGCGCAGATGCGCAGAAGCGATCCCGCGTTTCTCGGCGGGGCGCAGTTTCTTGCCTCCGCAAGCCTGGGCGCGTCAAACTCCCTTTCCGAGGTTTCGCCGGATTCGCTTCATCCGTCCTATCAGGGCGTAAAACGGCCGATATGGGAGAATGTTGCGCTGATGGGCGCGAAGAAGGTTTACATAATGCTTGGGGTAAACGACCTCACCTGGGCGTCGGCGGAGCGCACCGCGTCAAACGTGCGCACGCTTATCGGCGAGATAAAAAAGGCTTCTCCCGAAGCGGAGATTTATGTTCAGTCGGTAACGCCCCGCATTGCCGCGTACAGCGGCGAGCCCGACAACAGAAAGATATTCGAGTACGATCTCGAGCTTCTTAAAATGTGCCGTGAGGAGGGCTGGCACTTCATCGACGTGGCCTACGCCATGCGCGACGACAGCGGTTGTCTGCCCGATTCGCTCTGCAGCGACTTAAACTCCCTCGGCATCCATTTTACAAACGAGGCGTGCGAAATCTGGGTAAAGTACCTTCGGACGCACACGCCGTAACACTTCTTTTGGAGCAGGATAATGGTATTTAGTACAACGCTGTTTTTATTCATATATCTCCCCGTGGTGCTGCTTCTTTACTACGTCACGCCCTTAAGATGGCGTAATGTGGTACTGCTTATAGCGAACCTTGTATTCTACGGCTGGGGAGAGCCTGTATATATCGCGGTGATGGCGGCGTCGGTGCTTTTTGATTATGTGCTCGGCATGCTCATCGAAAAAAAACGAAACAAAGAGAGCGCGGCAAAGGCTTTTGTCGCGCTGTCTGTCGTTTTGAATCTCGGACTTCTCGTATTCTTCAAGTATACCGATTTTATAGCCGCGAACATCGGAAAAAGCCCCTTGGGCATAGCGCTCCCGGTGGGCATATCCTTCTATACGTTTCAGAAGATGTCGTATATCATCGACGTGTACCGGGGCGACGCGAAGGCTCAGCGCAATATAGTGAGCTTCGCCACATTCGTTACGCTCTTTCCCCAGCTTATAGCGGGCCCCATAATAAAATACCGCGACGTGGCTGCGCAGATAGACAGCCGCGAGCATAACTTCGACCGCTTTTCTGCGGGCATATGCACGTTCATGGTCGGTCTTGCGAAAAAGGTGCTGCTTGCGAACAACATAGGCATGCTGTGGGATGTATACAAGGCGTGCGACCCGTCGGGGGTGAGCGTTCTCGGCGCGTGGCTCGGGGCCGCGGCGTTCACGTTTCAGATATACTTCGACTTTTCGGGCTACTCCGACATGGCCATAGGACTGGGGCGCATGTTCGGCTTCGAGTTTAAGATAAACTTCGACTATCCCTATATTTCAAAGAGCATAACGGAGTTCTGGCGCAGATGGCACATCTCGCTGGGAAGCTGGTTTAGAGAATACCTCTACATCCCGCTGGGCGGCAACCGCGTGAGCGTGCCCCGTCATATGCTGAACCTCCTCATCGTATGGGCGGCCACGGGCATATGGCACGGCGCGTCGTGGAACTTCCTCATATGGGGCCTTTACTACGGCGTCATCCTCGTTTTGGAGAAGCTGTTCCTTTTAAAGGCGCTGGAGCATCTTCCGAAGGCTGTGCGGGTCGTATATTCCATGTTCATCGTGATAATAGGCTGGGTCATCTTCTCCATAGAGGACCTTTCGTCGTTCACCGCGTACATCGGCGCGATGTTCGGCGCGTCGGGCACGGGCGCGGTTTGGAGCGACGTATATTATCTTTTGTCGTACCTGCCGCTCATCGTTGTTATGGCGCTCGCGTCAACGCCTCTTGCAAAGACGCTGTACCTTAAACTGGGGGAGCGGGCGCGGGGCGTGTTCTGCCTTTGCGCGGTCTTAGCCGGGCTTGTTTTATGCACGGCGTACCTTGTGGACGCGACGTACAATCCGTTTCTTTACTTCAGATTCTAAAAAGGAGGGCAAAACATGACGCGGATACTTAAATACGCTTTATGCGCCGTATTCCTTGCGGCCATATTCGGCGCGCTCATAATAAACATTGCTCTCCCGGACAAGGATTTTCTCGAGCAGGAGAACCGCATGGCGCAGACCGCGCCGAAGTTCTCGTGGGAGGCGCTTGCCGGCGGCAGGTTCACCTCCGACTTTGAGAAGTACGTAAACGACCAGTTCGTCTTCCGCGACGGCTTTATATCAATAAAGAGCGCGTCGGAGCGGGCCATGGGCAAGAGGGAAAACGGCGGCGTATTCTTCGCCCGCGGCATGCTCATTGAAGCGTTTCCCGCCCCGGACGCGGCGAGGTTCTCGGAGAACGTAAGCGCCGTGAAGAGCTTTTCCGAGAGCGCCCCCGTACCCGTGCATTTCGCACTTATACCAACGGCGGCGCATATATATAAAGACATGCTGCCCGAAGGCGCGCCCACGGCCGACGAAGCGGCGCTTATAGAAGAAGCATACGAAGCCTTCGGCGGCGGCGCCGACATTGCGGCGGCGCTTTTGTCCCATAAGGACGAATACATCTTTTACCGCACCGACCATCACTGGACGTCGCTCGGCGCATATTACGGATACGGTGCGCTTTGCGAAGAGCTGGGCAAGGATGCGGTGCCGATTACGGTATACAAAAAAAGCGTGCTCTCGGAGGATTTCAACGGCACGCTCTATTCGCTGTCCGGCGCGCGCTGGGAGAAGCCCGACGAGATAGACGCATACGTGCCCTCGGATCACATAACGGTCCTAAGATACGACAAGGCGGAGCCCGAGACCGGGGGACTTTATTATTATGAGAACCTTACCGTGAAGGACAAGTACAAGGTGTTCCTCGGCGGCAACGCTCCGAGAGTCGTTATAAAGACGACGCACAGCGACGCGCCCTCGCTCCTTCTTATCCGCGATTCATACAGCGACAGCCTTGCGCCGTTCCTTACGGCCCACTACGGCGAGATACACATGCTCGACCTCAGATACTTTAAATCGGGCGTATCGCAGTACATAGAGGAGAACGATATAGACGAGGTTTTGGTGATATACGGCCTCAAAAAGTTCTCCGAGGACACGAATATACGCGCCTTTCTTAAATAGGGCAAGCTTTTTTTAAGAAAACTCTTGCATTTTAGAAAAGTGTGTGATATTATATTTAGGCGTTAAAAATGTGCCTGTAGCTCAGCTGGATAGAGTGACTGGCTACGAACCAGTAGGTCGGGGGTTCGAGTCCCTCCAGGCACGCCAATAACGCTTCCCTGATAAATGCGGATATGGCGGAATTGGCAGACGCGCATGGTTCAGGTCCATGTGAAAGCAATTTCATGCAGGTTCAAGTCCTGTTATCCGCACCAAAAGCCTCAGGCCATCGAAGATGACCTGAGGCTTTTGGTTTATGGGGAAAGTGTTCGGGGCGTCAGAACCTTTATTATCCCAAAAAGTTTACGGTCGAAATTGTAGCCAAAAACGAATAGCTGTTGTATAATCAAAAGAAAGTAAACCAACAGATGCGGTACCGTCCGGCGGATTGGTGAATTTGGCAAATACAAAAAGGAGAGATTCCCATGAAAAAACGCTTTATACCTCTATTGCTGTGCGCCATGCTGGTGCTTGCCATGCTGCCCGTTACGGGCATGGGGGCAGACACGCCTGCAGACGGCGGCGTAAGCCGGGTATCGGACGATAGCGACATGCCAACGACAGGCGGCACGGAGACGGAGACGGCAGGCGATGATTTATGGCCGGGTACGGTCACGCTCGACTGCTGCACCGTTCATGTCACCGCCGACCCCGGGACAGGCGGATATCTTCTGGCCGTGTCATATACTCCCGAGGGGCGGATGTTAAAATCCGTTCAGACAAAAACAGACGCCGAAAGAACGGAGTACGACCTGTCCTTCGATGATCTGTACGGCGCGGGCAGCGTAAGGCTGTTTTTCCTTGACGAAGAAACCTTTGAGCCCTTGGGGGCGTGCAGGGTATTTACGGAGCTTCCGAATGAGACGCATTCCTTCACGGAGACGGTTATAAGAGAGGCCGACTGCCAAGAGGAGGGGGTAACAGAGTACGCCTGCACAAGGTGCGGCTATGCATATACGGAGCCTGTGCCAAAAACGGAGCATACCGAGGTCTTTGACATGGCGGTCGAGGCGACCTGCACCGAAACAGGCTTAACGGAGGGCTCGCACTGCTCCGTATGCGGTACGGTGATAAAGGAACGGCAGACCGTTCCCCTGAAGGAGCATGAGTGGACTGCGGCGACCTGCACCGAACCGCAGACCTGCAAAGTCTGCGGCAAGACGGAAGGCTCCGCCCTTGGGCATAATTATGTAAACGTAATCTGCACCCGCTGCGGTCGGGTAGACCCGGGAATCGTAAAGAGCATCACGCTCAACAAGTCGCTGTTATCGCTGAAAACAGGCTTTTCCGATACGCTTACGGCAACGGTGGCGCCTGCCGCCGCGTCGGGTCTCGTCGTCTGGGATTCTTCCGACAGCAATGTGGCCTCGGTATCGGACGGCACGGTCAGGGCGGTCGGCGCGGGAACCGCGGTCATCACCGCAAGCGCGGGCGATAAGTCGGCAAGCTGTACGGTAACGGTGACAAAAGTCGGCCGGGGCGAGGCGGCGTTTCAGACTCTGGCCGATTATGCGAAAAACAACGCGGATGAGGTAAAAGAAGGCAAATACACCGTAAAGAAATACGACGCCCTATTTGAATATGAAATGGTTTTAAGCTACGATTCCCAGACGGACTGTCTCTATATCAGCGGCGCGGGACGTGACAGCGGACTTAATGCCGCCTGCATGATAAGGATCGACAGAACGCTTAAAACGCCTTATAAATGTACTTTTACCTCAAATGATACGTCCGCAAACTATATCGGATACGCGAATTTGTATCCGGAAAAGCTGGATACGGACAGGAGCCTGTCGTTTATTTCGTGGTCGGGCTCTTCCTTCAAAAAGGCCGACGCCGAGCGCTTCTCCGCGTCCATGCTTTGCATTGCGCTTTTGAATTATGAGAGCTATGCGCTTTCAGATACGGACTATTCCATGGCGGATCTGGGATTTACCGATCTGTTCTCGGAAAGCTCGGAAGGAAGCAAGGTCGGCGGGATAAAGCTGAACAGGACCTCCATGTCCCTGACAAGCGGCACCGGAGGTACGCTGACATGCGCGGTCACGCCCGCTTCCGCGTCGGGCGCCGTTGTCTGGACGTCCTCCGATACGGAGG
>JAFOLN010000185.1 GCA_017419325.1 Clostridia bacterium | reverse complement strand
TACAGGCGTATGTCTGCTTTGCTCTTGATGTGTCTGCATATAGTTTCCTTACTATAATACTATTAAATAATTAACAAATACTGTTTCAAATCTTAAATTTACTTAAATCTTTCGTACAATATAAAAAAGAGACCCAACGGATCTCTTTTTTACTTTTAAGCAAAAGCCTTATTTTATCACGGTCACGCCGCCCATGTAGGGCACGAGCGCCTCCGGCACGGTCACGCTGCCGTCGGCATTCTGATAATTCTCCAATATAGCGGCCACGGTGCGTCCCACCGCAAGGCCGGAGCCGTTCAGCGTATGCACAAGCTTCGCCTTATCCTTCGGCGAATCCTTATAGCGGATAGCCGCGCGGCGCGCCTGGAAGTCCTCGAAGTTGGAGCAGCTCGAAATCTCAACGTAATTCTTATACGACGGCATGAACACCTCAATGTCATACGTCATGGCGGACGAGAATCCGAGGTCGCCCGCGCAGAGGCGGACTACTCTGTAGGGCAGCTTCAGTATGTCGAGCATCTCGGCGGCGTCGTTCGTGAGCTGCTCAAGCGCCTCATAGGAGGTCTCCGGCTTAACGAACTGGACAAGCTCCACCTTATTGAACTGGTGCTGACGAATAAGTCCGCGGGTATCGCGTCCCGCGCTGCCCGCCTCGGCTCTGAAGCATGCCGAATATGCGCAGTAGCGTATGGGCAGGTCGGCGCCGTTCAGAATTTCGCTTCTGTGAAGGTTCGTCACGGGCACCTCCGCCGTGGGGATGAGGTAGTAGTTCATATTCTCCAGCTTGAACATATCCTCCGCGAACTTAGGGAGCTGACCCGTGCCCAGCATGGAGTCGCCGTTTACGATAAAGGGCGGGAATATCTCCTTATAGCCCTGCTTCAGGGCGTGGGTGTCCATGAAGAAGTTTATAACGGCGCGCTCAAGACGTGCGCCGAGCCCGCTGTATACGGTAAAGCGGGTGCCGGATATCTTCGCGGCCACCTCCGCGTCGAAAAGTCCCAGGTCGTGGCCGATGTCCCAATGGGCCTTCGGCTCAAAGTCGAACTCGCGCACCGGCGTTGCCGACTTTCTTATTTCAAGGTTCTCCGACGAATCGCGTCCGGGCGGCACGAGAGGCGACGGGATATTCGGTATCTCGTAGAGCGCCTCCTTTATTTTCGCCTCGCAGCCGCGTATTTCCTCGTCCAGCTTCTTTATCTCATCGGAAAGCTCCTTCATCTCGGCGAAAACGGGCGCCGTGTCGCGGCCCTCCTTCTTGTACTTCGGTATCTCCTTCGACACCTTGTTCTGCTTCTGCTTCATCTCGTCGGCGCGGGCGATAAGATCGCGGCGGCGCGAGTCGAGATCGGTTATTATGCTCACGTCAAAATCCTTGCCGCGCGCCTTCAGAGCCGCTTTGACCCTGTCGATATCCTCACGAAAAACTTTTATGTCCAGCATTTGAGACACTCCCTTATTTTAATTAAAGATTTTTATTTAAAAAATACGATATCAGCCCTTCAAGGTCGTCGTTATCGTAATATTCCAGCGTTATGCTGCCGCGCTTGCCCTTATGGCTTATCCTTACGCGGCGTCCCAGCTTCTGCGAAAGCTCCTGCTCCGTCTGTTCAAGGTACATCTGCACGTCCGACTTGGGCACGGGCGGCTTTTCGGGGGCCTGCATGGCGCGGACAAGCTTCTCCGCCTGCCTTACGCTCATGTCCTCCTTTATTATCTTCTTCGCCGCCTCCGACGCGCCGTCACCGAGGGAGGCTATCGCCTTCGCGTGTCCCGCGGAGAGTTTTCCCTCGCGCACCGCGTCCACAACGTCGTCGGGCATGGAAAGAAGTCTCAGCGCGTTCGCGACCGCCGGGCGCGATTTGCCCACGGCACGCGCCGTCTCCTCCTGCGTAAGGCCGTACTCCTTTGAAAGGCGCTGATAACCTTCCGCCTCCTCGATGGGGTTTAAATCCTCGCGCTGAAGGTTCTCTATAAGCGAAAGCTCCGCCGCCTTCGCGTCGTCAACGTCGAGCACCACCACGGGCACCTCCGAAACTCCCGCCATACGGGCCGCGCGCCAGCGGCGTTCGCCCGCGATAAGCATATATGAATCCCCCGAGGGGCGCACTATAAGCGGGGTTATCACTCCGTGCTGCGCGATGGACGCGGCCAGCTCCTCAAGGCTCTCGCGGTCGAAGTTCTTTCGCGCCTGTGCCGGGTTCGGCTCTATCCGTGACAGCGCCAGCGTTTTGGGCGCGTCGGCCGCGCTTTTGCCGCTCACCATGCTCTCTATGAATTCGGCCTGCCCGTCGTCGCCGAAAAGCGAATCAAATCCGCCCAGGCCGCTCTTTTTCTTGCTCATTTTCCGTCACCGCCTTCGTTCTGCCTTATTACCTCCCGGGCAAGCTCCGCATATGCGTAGGCGCCTCTGGAGGTCCTGTCGTACTGGAATATTGACATGCCGTGGCTCGGCGCTTCGCTCAGGCGCACGTTGCGCGGTATCACGGTCTTGTATACCTTCGATTTAAAGAGGCGCTTCACCTCGTCCGTCACCTGTATTGTAAGGTTGGTGCGCCCGTCGTACATCGTAAGAAGTATTCCCTCAAGCGAAAGCGCGGGATTAAGCGCGCGCTTCACGCGGGCTATGGTGTTCGTAAGATGGGAAAGCCCCTCAAGCGCGTAGAACTCGCACTGTATGGGGATGAGCACCGAATCGGACGCGATAAGGCAGTTGAGCGTCAGCAGTCCCAGCGAGGGCGGGCAGTCGATAATGATATAGTCGTACTCGCCGCGCACCGGGGCGATGGCTTCCTTCAGTATGAACTCGCGCCTTGCGCGGCCCACAAGCTCAATCTCCGCTCCCGCCAGATCCATTGTTGCGGGCGCGGCAAAAAGGCCGCCCGAGCCGCTCTTTTGAATAACCTCCGCAAGGGGCGCGCCGTCCGCGATAACGTCGTACATGGAGCGTTCCACGGTGCGCTTGTCCACACCCGCGCCGCGGGTGGCGTTGCCCTGGGGGTCCATATCTATGAGCAGCGTTTTTTTCTTCAGTCCGGCAAGCCCGGCGGCTAAGTTTACCGCGGTCGTCGTCTTGCCCACGCCGCCTTTCTGATTGGCAATGGCTATGATCCTGCTCATCTTCGAGCCTCCTCTATACCTGAATTATAGCACAAATGCGCCATTATTCAAGCTTTTTCGGGAAAGTCGTTGTTTCACGTGGAACGCCCGGCGCGGAGGTCGCGTCGGGCGGCGGTATGTTTCACGTGGAACGTCAGCGGAGGCGCTTTTTCATGCGGATAACATATTCTATCATGTCGTCGTCCTCGCTCTTTTCCGATGAGATGAGCATGCCGGAGCGCTCAATGGCGTCCAGCGCCCCGTTTATGGTGTTGACAAAGATGCGGGCGTCGCGGTAAAGCCCCACGGGCTTCTTTTTCGGACGCTTCCCCCGTTCGCCGGGTGCGGATGAGAGCCGCTGTTCGATGAGAGCCTCCGTCTGCTCTGCGCCGAGCCCGCGCTCCAGTACCGCCGCAAGCACCGTAAGCTGCGCCGACTCATCGGGGAGCCGGAGCAGGGCGCGGGCGTGGCGCTCGGACAGCCCGTGCTCGGCAATCTTGTCCCTCACCTCGGGCGGCAGCCGTAAAAGCCTGAGCTTGTTCGCCACGGTGGACTGCTTTCGCCCGATGCGCGCCGCCGCCTGCTCCTGCGTGAGGCGGTATCGCTTCATAAGCTTGTCTATGGCCTGCGCCTCCTCGAAAAACGACAGGTCGCTCCGCTGAATGTTCTCAACAAGGGCGAGTACGGCGCTCTCCTCGCCGTCCGTCTCCCGGACGATACAGGGCACCCGCTCAAGCTGGGCAAGCCGCGCCGCCAGAAGCCTCCGCTCCCCCGCGATAAGCTCATAATGGACGGGCGAAATGCGCCTTACGCACAGCGGCTGCAGTACGCCGTGCATACGGATGCTGCGCGCAAGCTCCATCAGGGCTTTTTTGTCAAAATTGCGGCGCGGCTGGTCGGGATTCGGACGTATCATGTCCACGTTTATCTCGCGTATCCGCTTTTTCGCCTCTTTTTGAACGGTCTTCGTTATTTTGAGCATAATTCCACCTCCGAGCCTTATAAATGCACTTCACACCTCTATTGTTCCATATTATGCCAGTTTATGCAAGCATTTTTCGCCGCATATTTCGACAGGAAACGAGCCTCGGCCACAAAACGGAGTCTTAAAACCGCGGCTCTGAAAAGAAATGTTGTTAGAGCAGAAAATGTGGCTTTGCAAATATGCAAAAAGCGGTTTTAAAGTCCCGAAGCGAAATTTCGGGCGCGGCGCGTGAGATTCTTCGCTTTGCTCAGAATGACATATTTTGATGCTTGGTTTACATAAAGAAGCATTTTGCTTCTTGCAAAGGCACAGCG
>JAFOLN010000184.1 GCA_017419325.1 Clostridia bacterium | reverse complement strand
CCGTGGTTCTAAAAAAGAAAGTATGTTTGAGCAGAAAATCTGCTTATAAAACTGCAAATAGCCATTTTTGAGTCTTTGCGAAAGAGATTCTTCGCTTCGCTCAGAATGACACAGCCGGGGGCTTCCTGCGGCTTGCGGGGAGGGTGTGACACCTCATCCGTCTGCTTCGCAGACACCTTCCCCAGGGGGGGAATGCATTTTTGGGGTGGTTCCAAAGGGGAAGGCTTTGGAAGCAGCTTTTAAAGTCCGGAAGCGAAGTTTCGGGCGCGAGAAAGAGCTTCTTCGGTGCATTTGCCGAAAAATGGCGCCAGGAGAGATTTTTGCCGCGAAAAAATGTCCCCCGCGTGCGCGGGGGAAAAAAGGGGCATATAAAAAAACCTGCCGTAAGCATTGAATAACTATTTTTAATATGATATCATATAAAGACGAAAAGTCAGTTTACAATGCTTTACAGTACGAAGGAGGACATATGAGCGCCGTTATAGCTATAGCTTCCGGAAAGGGCGGTACGGGGAAGACCACCGTATGCGCCTGCCTGAGCGTTGCGCTGTCGCGCGCGGGAAAGCGCGTGCTCGCGGTGGACTGCGATTTCGGGCTCAGAAACCTCGACCTTGCGCTGGGGCTGGGAGAGACGGCCGTTTTTGACCTTGCGGACGCGATAAACGGCATATGCGCCCCCGAGGACGCGGTGATAGTCCATCCGAAGCATAAAACGCTCCACTTTATATGCGCGCCTCAGGACGAGAGGAAGGCCGATTTTACCCCCGCCGCCTTCGCCACCTTTGTGCGGGAGCTTGAGATGAAGTACGACTATGTGCTGCTTGACTGCCCCGCAAGCCTGGGACATGCCTTCGACTGCGCCGTTGCGGCGGCAAACGAGGCAATCCTTGTGACCATACCCCAGTCGTATGCCCTGCGCGACACGGAAAAGATTGCCGACGTCGTGACCGAGAGGGGCATAGAGCGGGCGCGGCTTTTAGTCAACATGGTGCGTCCGCGCCACATAAACCGCGGCTACTCAAAGAACATTGACGACATCATCGACGCGGTGGCGCTGCCTCTTCTGGGCGTAGCGCCCTACGATGAGAACATATCGGCGTATCAGAACAGGCGCATGGACATAATGGACGACCCGAGCCTCGTGTCCGAACGGGCGTTTGACAATATAGCGCGGCGCATAATGGGCGAGCGCGTGCCGATACTTAAATTCAGAAACGGACGATTAAGATAAACCAACAAAAAAGAAAGGGTGATCTCATTGAATATTGCGCTGTTGTCACATGATAAGAAAAAAGAGCTTATGGTGCGCTTCTGCATTGCCTATAAGCCCATACTCGCGAAGCATTCGCTTTGCGCCACGGGCACCACGGGCAAGCTCGTCCACGAAGCCACGGGACTTGATATCGTGAAGTTCTTAAGCGGCGCTCAGGGCGGCGCACAGCAGATAAGCTCGCGTATCGCATATAATGAGATCGACCTTGTGCTGTTTTTCTGCGACCCGCTGACGCCCAGAGCCCATGAGCCGGACGCGACGTCGATAATCCGCCTCTGCGACGTTCACAATATACCCATAGCGACGAATGTGGCCACCGCGGAGGTGCTCGTACAGGGTCTCGGACGCGGCGACCTCGACTGGCGCGACATCGTAAACCCGAAAAAGAGCATAAGATAACAATAATAAGTCATAAAAACCGCGCATCGGTGCGCGGTTTTATCCCTTATTTTCTTTATACAGGAGGAAAAACCATGATAAAAATGCCGAGAGGCACAAAGGATATACTCCCCGACGAAAGCTATAAGTGGCAGTACGTTGAGGATGTTATAAAGGGCGTATGCCGCGACTTTAATTTTAAGGAGATACGCTTTCCCACCTTCGAGCACACGGAGCTTTTCCAGCGCGGCGTGGGCGACACCACCGACGTGGTGCAAAAGGAGATGTATACCTTCTCAGACAAGGACAACAGAAGCCTTACGCTTCGCCCCGAGGGCACGGCGGGCGTTATGCGCTCCTTCGTTGAGCACGGGCTTTACGGCGGCGCGCTGCCGTTGAAGCTTTTTTACCTCATTTCCTGCTTCCGCTATGAAAAGCCGCAGGCGGGAAGACTCCGTGAGTTCCATCAGTTCGGCGTGGAGCTTCTGGGCAGTCCCTCTCCCGCGTCGGACGCGGAGGTCATAAGCCTTGCGAACGCCATATTTACGCGGCTGGGAGTTCGGGATCTTCACCTTATAATAAATTCCCTCGGCTGCCGCGACTGCCGAAAGGAGCACTCGAAGGCCTTAAAGGCTTACTTCACGGCTCACAAAGACGGCCTTTGCGACACCTGCCGCGAGAGGCTTGAGAAGAACCCCATGCGCATCATAGACTGCAAGAACGAGTCCTGCAAGGAGATAGCGAAGGACGCGCCTTCGATACTTGACTATATATGCGGCGAATGCTCCGACCACTTCGAGGAGACGAAGCGCCACCTTACGGCGGCGGGCATCGACTTCACCGTTGACCCCACCATCGTGCGCGGCCTCGACTACTATTCAAAGACGGTGTTCGAGTTCGTCTCGGGCGACATAGGCGCGCAGTCCACCGTGTGCGGCGGCGGCCGCTACGACTACCTTGCCCGTGAGCTGGGCGATATTGACTGCGCGGGACTGGGCTTTGCCATGGGACTTGAAAGGCTCCTTCTTGTCATGGAGGCTCAGGGGCTTTACGTAGGCGAGGACAGACCCTGCGACGTTTATATCGCGTCCATGGGAAGCGAGGCGAGCGTTTACGCCTCGGGCCTTGCGGCAAAAATGCGCGCCGCGGGCATATCGGCGGAGACCGACCTTATGAAAAAGAGCTTAAAGGCTCAGATGAAATACGCAGACCGCCAGGGCGCGAGATTTTCCGTCGTTATAGGCGAAAGCGAGATGGAGACGGGACGCGCGCAGCTTAAAAATATGGCGACGGGCGAAAAGACCGACATCGACCTTAACGACGTCACCGCCGTTTCGGCGGTCATAAAAGAAGCAAAATAATATAAACTTATAAAAATATACCAGAGGTGCAAAAATGCAAAAGCGAACACATTACTGCGGCGGCTTCCGTATGGCCGACGTGGGCACAGAGGCCGTGCTGTACGGCTGGGTACAGAAGCAGCGCGACATTGGCAGCCTTATATTTATAGATCTCCGTGACCGCACAGGCATATGCCAGGTGGTCTTTGAGCAGGAGACGGTTAAAAAGGAATATTTCGACCTTGCGTTCACTCTTCGCTCCGAATACGTTATATGCGTTACGGGAAAGATACGCGAGCGTTCAAACAAGAACCCGAACATCCCCACGGGCGACGTGGAGCTGTTGGCGTCGGGCGTTGAGCTTTTGTCGAAGGCGCAGACTCCGCCCTTCGAGATAGTGGAGAACTCGGACGTAAACGACAACCTGCGTCTTCAGTACCGTTATCTTGACCTGAGACGCCCCGATATGCAGCGAAAGATAATGCTTCGCCACCGCATATCGAAGATCGCCCGCGATTATTACGATGAGAACGGCTTTCTTGAGATAGAGACCCCCATGCTCCAGAAATCGACGCCGGAGGGCGCCCGCGACTATCTGGTGCCAAGCCGCGTAAAGAACGGCTCGTTCTACGCGCTGCCCCAGTCGCCCCAGCTCTATAAGCAGATACTTATGATATCGGGCTTCGACAGATATTTTCAGATTGCCCGCTGCTTCAGAGACGAGGACCTTCGCGCCGACCGTCAGCCGGAGTTCACGCAGATAGACATTGAGATGTCCTTCGTTGACGCGGAGGACGTTATGACGGCAAACGAGGGCTTTATAAAGCGCGTTTTTAAGGAAGTTTTGAACGTGGAGCTTAACACTCCCTTCCTTCGCATGCCCTACCGCGAGGCTATGGAGCGCTTCGGAAGCGACAAGCCCGATACGCGATTCGGATTTGAGCTTAAGAATATAAGCGACATCGTAAAGGACTGCGGCTTCGGCGTGTTTAAGAACGCCATTGAGGCGGGCGGCAGCGTTCGCGCCATAAACGTGAGCGGCTATGCCGACAAAATATCGCGCAAGGAGATAGATTCGCTCGGCGAATTCGTAAAGACGTACCGCGCAAAGGGTCTTGCGTGGATGAAGGTAACAAAGGACGGCGTTTCCTCGCCCGTAGCGAAGTTCTTGTCGGAGGATGTGCTTTCCTCGATACTTGCGGCGATGGACGCTCATGAAAACGACCTTCTTCTCTTCGTTGCGGATAAGGACAAGGTGGTATTCGACGCGCTTGGCGCGCTTCGGTGCGAGGTTGCGCGCCGCCTTGACATATTGGACGCAGGCACTTACAATTTCTTATGGGTGACCGAGTTCCCGCTCCTTGAATATGACGAGGAGGAGGGCAGATACGTTGCCATGCACCATCCCTTCACCGCCCCCATGGACGAGGACGTGGAGTATCTTGATACCGACCCCGGCCGCGTCCGCGCAAAGGCATACGACATCGTTCTGAACGGTGTGGAGCTTGGCGGCGGCTCGATAAGAATTTTCCGCGAGGACATGCAGGAGAAGATGTTCTCCGTTATAGGCCTTTCAAAGGAGACGGCGGCCGAGCGGTTCGGCTTCCTGCTTGAGGCCTTCAAATACGGCGCGCCCCCCCACGGCGGCATGGCATACGGCCTTGACCGTCTCGTAATGCTCATGACCGGCTCCCAGTCGATACGCGACGTTATCGCCTTCCCGAAGGTGCAGAACGCGTCGGAGCTTATGAGCGGAGCGCCCGATACGGTAGATGAAAAACAATTAGACGAGCTGGGCATTGCGATAATCGCAAAGGCGCCCGCCTCGGAGGAATAATACAGAGGGTGAATGATATGATTAAAGTAAAACTTACGGACGGAAGCGTTATGGAGCTTGAGTCCCCCATGAGCGCTTTTGAGATCGCACAGAAGATATCCATGGGACTTGCCCGCGCAGCGTTCTGCGCAAAGATAAACGGCGAGGTCGTCGACCTTCGCCACATTGTTGACTCCGACTGCGACTTTGAGGTATGCACCTTTGACAGCGAGGAGGGAAAGCGCGCCGTATGGCACTCCACCTCGCATATAATGGCGCAGGCGGTGAAGCGTCTTTACCCCGAGGTAAAGCTGGCCATCGGCCCCGCGACGGCAACGGGCTTCTACTATGACTTTGACACCGACATCGCGCTTGACTCCGATTCTCTTACGAAGATAGAGGCGGAGATGAAGAAGATAATAAAGGAAAAGCCCGTATTCGAGCGTTTCGAGGCTCCCCGCGACGAGGCTTTAAAGCTCATGGCCGACGAGCCCTATAAGGTGGAGCTTATAAACGACCTGCCCGAGGGCGAGACCATCTCCTTCTACCGCCAGGGCGAATTTCTCGATTTATGCGCAGGCCCCCACGTCATGGACGTGTCGAAGATAAAGGCGATAAAGCTTTTATCCGTTACGGGCGCGTACTGGCGCGGCAGCGAGAAGAACAAGATGCTCAAGCGCATATACGGCATATCCTTCTTAAAGGCAAGCGAGCTTGAGGAGCATTTAAAGAAGCTTGAGGAGGCGAAGCTCCGCGACCACAACAAGATAGGCCGCGAGCTCAGATATTTTACGACGAACGACTATATCGGACAGGGCCTGCCCCTTTTAATGCCCAAGGGCACCGTGCTTTTCCAGATACTCTCCCGCTTCGTTGAGGACGAGGAGACGCGCCGCGGCTATGTGAGAACGCGCACGCCCTACATGGCAAAGAGCGACCTCTACAAGCTTTCGGGACACTGGGACCACTACCGTGACGGCATGTTCGTTTTGGGCGACCCCGAGAATGACGACGAGGTGTTCGCGCTTCGTCCCATGACGTGCCCGTTCCAGTACATGGTATATAAGAACGACCTTCATTCCTACCGCGACCTGCCCATACGCTACGGCGAGACCTCGACGCTTTTCAGAAACGAGGCGTCGGGCGAGATGCACGGCCTTATCCGCGTAAGACAGTTCACAATATCCGAGGGACACCTTATCCTTACGCCGGAGCAGCTTGAGGACGAGTTCAAGGGATGTCTTGACCTTGTAAAGTACATGATGACGACCCTCGGCCTTTATGAGGACCTTTCGTTCAGATTCTCCCGCCGCGACCCCGCCGACAAGGAAAAATACATCGGCACCGACGAGACGTGGGACAACGTTGAGGAGCTTATGAGAGGCATACTGAACAGGCTCGGCATCGAATATAAGGACGGCATTGGCGAAGCGGCGTTCTACGGCCCGAAGCTTGACATACAGATAAAGAACGCCTTCGGCAAGGAGGACACGCTTATAACCATTCAGATAGACCCGCACCTTGCGGAGCAGTTCGACATGGTATACGTTGACCGCGACGGTCAGAAGAAGCGCCCCTACATCATACACCGCACCTCCATCGGCTGCTACGAGCGCACGATGGCGCTGCTTCTGGAGAAGTATATGGGCGCGCTGCCCTTCTGGATGTCGCCCGAGCAGATAAGAGTAATGCCCCTGTCGCAGAATTACGCCGATTATGCCTGTGAGATAAAGAAGGCGCTGTCGGAAGCGGGCTTCAGAGTAACGCTTGACGAGCGCAACGAAAAGATAGGCTATAAGATACGCGAGGCGCAGGTCGAGAAGATACCCTACATGGTAATCGTGGGCGAAAAGGAGAGAGCGGAGGGCAAGGTCGCCGTTCGTTCCCGCAATCTGGGCGATCTGGGCACCATGGAGCTTTCTGCGTTCCTCGACAGAGTGACCGATGAGGAGAAGACCCGCGCAATAAGCCCCAAGGCGTAAAAGGCAATCTTTAAAAAAGAAGGAAGACACATTATGATAGACCGGGACAGCAGCATGACGAGAGCTCAGAAGCAGGTCGACGAGGCGCTAAAATGTCTTGCGGCGGCGTCAATCGCGCCTGAGTTCGTATATGAATATCTCTTTTTGATAAACGAGGTCGTGAGCATCTACAACAAATTCTCCGACGCACGCGGCAGCGACGACGAGGAGAACGCGCTCAAATACGCGCGGTGGATTGTGAACATCGTTGAAATGGAGAAAAAGGAAGGAATGCTGAAGGCTGCCTCCGATGAAGAATAAGCTGTCTTTGTAAAACGTAAGCCCGCCGAAAGGCGGGCTTTTTCTTTAAAAAAATAGACGCTTCGATGTGAAGCGTCTATTTTGGTTTTTTGTTATTCGGCACTCTTTACGTCTATCTTTTCCGCCTCGCTGCGGGTGTCCTCCATGCCGGAAAGGAGGCCGGAGAGCGTGTCGAAAAGTTTCTGCACTCTGGCCGCGTCCACGTTGAAATTAAGGAACGTGTCCTCTGCGTGGAATGCAAGCTCGTGCATCTTGTTCAAGGTATCGACGAAGAGACCGAAGTTCTTGCTGTTCTGAGCGTTAGTAAACTGCAGAACGTCGTCCTTTATGTACTTTATAAGCTCCTTCTGAGTCGCGAACTTCTCGGGGCGCATGGGATAGGGAAGGAGCCTCTGCAAGAACAGGGCGTTGTTCGTGTTTATGGTGTAGACGTATCTTAACTTATAGCCGTCCTTAAGCGGGAAGTCTATCTGATACTGCTGACCCACCATCTTCTTTATATCGGCGCCGCCAAGCTGGCGGAGCGCCATTTCAGTTGCCATGCCGTCGAACGCGGCATTGTCAAGACGTACATTGTTAGGCATATGAATGCATCCTCCTTTATATTAGATCAGAAGCGGATTACAAGGTATACCGCGGCTATCGCAACGGAAACGAGCATCATGGGGAAGCCCACCTTTAAAAAGTCTATAAAGGTGATGGGATAGCCCTCGCGCTTCGATATGCCGGAGAGCACCACGTTTGCGGACGCGCCGATAAGCGTACCGTTGCCGCCGAGGCATGCGCCGAGAGACAGCGCCCACCAAAGGGGCATAACGTCCATG
>JAFOLN010000183.1 GCA_017419325.1 Clostridia bacterium | reverse complement strand
CCTTCGAGTAGATCGCTATTGCCTTAAGACCAAGCTCATGACATGCCCGGATAACTCGTATGGCGATCTCGCCTCTGTTTGCCACCAGTACTCTTTGTATCTTATTCATGACGCTCCCTTTCCTTCTTCGCTCGCGCCCCGATATTTGAAACGGGCGCAGATTATTTATTTTTCCGCTTTTATTATATGGTTTTCGGCAGATAATTTCAACAGTATTATAAATATAATAGGAATATATAAAAAAAACACAGGCTCTTACGCGCCCGTCACGGCGCGTAAGAGCCGATTTGACAAAAAATCAGAGCTTTCCCTGGCTTAGCTGCTTTAAGTATTCGTTTATAAAGCCGTCTATATCGCCGTCCATAACGGCGTTTATGTTGCCCGACTCGTAGCCGGTGCGGTGGTCCTTCGCAAGGGTGTAGGGCATGAATACGTAGGAGCGTATCTGAGAGCCCCAGGCTATTTCCTTCTGCTCGCCCTTTATGTCCTCAATGCGCTCAAGATGCTCGCGCTCCTTTATCTCAACGAGCTTCGATATGAGCATCTTCATGGCCGTGTCCCTGTTCTGGTGCTGGCTTCGCTCCGTCTGGCAGGCAACGACTATGCCCGTGGGAATATGGGTTATGCGGATGGCCGACTCCGTTTTGTTTACGTGCTGGCCGCCCGCGCCGGAGGAACGGAAGGTGTCAACCTTTAAGTCGTCGGGGCTTATGGTTATGTTCATGTCCTCGTTTATCTCGGGCATTACCTCAAGGGAGGCAAATGAGGTGTGGCGCCTTCCGGAGGCGTCGAAGGGGGATATGCGAACGAGCCTGTGAACGCCCGCCTCGCTCTTTAAGTACCCGTAGGCGTTCGTGCCCTCTATGAGTACCGTCGCGCTCTTTAGGCCCGCCTCGTCGCCGTCTAAAAAGTCGATGAGCTTTACCTTGAAATGATGGCGCTCGGCGTAGCGCGTATACATGCGGTAGAGCATCTCCGCCCAGTCCTGGGCCTCGGTGCCGCCCGCGCCCGCGTGGAAGGTGAGAATGGCGTTGTTCTTGTCGTACTGTCCCGACAAAAGCGTTTCAAGCGTCATTTTGTCGAGCGTCTCCGATACCTCGTTATACGCGCTCTCCACATCGTCCCATACGGATTCGTCCTGCTCCTCGAGGGCCATCTCGGTAAGGGTCAGCGTGTCCTCCCAGCTCTGATAAAGGCTGTTATAGGACTCCACCTTTGCCTTAAGCTCCGACATGCGCTGGAGTATCTTCTGATTTTCGCCGTCCTGCGACGACCAGAAGTCGGGAGCCGCCGTCTTTTCCTCAAGGGAGGCTATCTCCTTTTTCGCGTCCTCAAGGGAGAGCGCCTCGGAGAGCTCCTCTATCTTCGGCTTCATTGCAATAAGCTTCTGCTTTAATTCTTCAAATCGTATCATATATACCTCGTTCTTATAAGCTTGATTTTACGCGCCGCAGCACTTTTTATACTTCTTGCCGCTTCCGCAGGGGCAGGGGTCGTTTCGGCCAACCTTAACGCCCACCTTTACGGGCTTCGGCTTGCCTGCGCCCGCGTTCTCCGCGCCGCCTCCGTCGCGGTTCGTGCGAAGGTTCTGGGGCATTGCGGGACGGTTCGGCGCGGGCTTTCTCTCTCTTACCTCAACTAAGAACACATAGCGCACCGTGTCGGCCTTTATGCTCTGTATCATCTCGTCGAACATATTCGCGCCCTCGAATTTATACTCAACGAGGGGGTCCTTCTGGGCGTATGCGCGAAGGTTTACCGTCTGACGAAGGTGATCCATCATGTCGATGTGGTCCATCCACTTGTTGTCAACGTTCTGAAGGAGCACAAGACGCTCAAGCTGGCGCATGATATCTTCGCCTATGCGCTTTTCCTTCGCCTCGTAAACCTCAAGCGCCCGCGTCTGCAAGAAGTCGCGCAGGTCGTCCTGAGTGAGGCGGTCGAAGTCCTCCGTCGTGTAGTTAAGGTCGTCGCGGGTGAGGAAAAGACCCTCGAACTGCGTCTTTAAGCCCTTGATGTTCCACTCGTCGGGTATCTCGGAGTTCGCGTAAAGCATTACGTCGTCGTTTATGGTGTCCTCAATCATCTTAAGGATGATGGGGCGCATATTCTCGCCGTTAAGTACCTGACGGCGCTGGGAATATATTATCTCGCGCTGCTGATTCAATACGTCGTCGAACTTTATTACGTTCTTTCTGTAGCCGAAGTTCTGGCTCTCCACGTTCTTCTGAGCGTTCTCGATGATGCCCGACACCATCTTGTGCTCAATGGGCTCGTCGTCGTTAAAGCCGAGAGTCGCCATGATGGGCTTAAGCTTCTCGCCCGCGAAAAGACGCGCGATGTCGTCCTCAAGGGAGATAAGGAAGCTCGATTCGCCGGGGTCGCCCTGTCGTCCGGCACGGCCGCGCAGCTGGTTGTCTATGCGGCGGCTGTCGTGACGCTCGGTGCCGAGGATATAAAGGCCGCCCGCTTCGCGCACTTTTTCGGCGTCGGGGGCGATGAGAGCCTTGTTCTTCTGAAGAAGCTCGGCATAGCGTCTTCTTGAGCGAAGGATGTCCTCGTCGTCTGTCTCGGAGAACTCGGTCGCCTCGAATATGAGATGCTCGTCGAAGCCCTCCTTCTCCATTTCGCGCTTCGACATGAATTCGGCGTTGCCGCCCAGCATTATGTCGGTACCGCGGCCCGCCATGTTGGTGGCGATGGTAACCGCGCCCGGCTTTCCGGCCTGCGCAACGATGTACGCCTCTTTTTCATGGTTCTTTGCGTTCAGTACCTCGTGGGGGATGCCGCTCTTTTTAAGGAGCTTTGAAAGAAGCTCCGACTTTTCTATCGTTATGGTGCCGACGAGTATGGGCTGTCCCTTCGCGTGGCACTCCTTTATCTTTTCCACAACGGCCTTGAACTTTCCGGCCTCGGTGCGGTAGATGACGTCGGGATTGTCCTTTCTTATCATGGGCTTGTTGGTCGGTATCTCAACAACGTCCAGCTTGTATATTTCTCTGAACTCCTCCTCCTCGGTAAGGGCGGTACCCGTCATGCCGGAGAGCTTTTTATATAGTCTGAAGTAATTCTGGAAGGTTATGCTCGCAAGGGTGCGGCTGTCCTTCTTAATGGGCACGTTCTCCTTTGCCTCTATGGCCTGATGGAGCCCCTCGGAGTAGCGTCTGCCTATCATGATGCGTCCCGTGAATTCGTCGACTATGAGAACCTCGCCGTCCTTTACAACGTAGTCGATGTCCTTCACCTTTACGCCGTAGGCGTGGATGGCCTGATTTATGTGGTGAAGAAGGCGCATATGCTCCGGGTCCATAAGGTTGTCGACGCCGAAGGCCTGCTCCGCCTTCTTTACGCCCCTCGGGGTGAGGGTCGCGTTCTTCGCCTTTTCGTCAACGATGTAGTCCGCGTCAACGTCGTCGTAGGACTCCTTGTCGTCAAGCTCCACTATGCGCATGGGGCGAAGTCCCCTTACGAAGCGGTTCACCTTTTCGTATATTTCCGTGGAGTCGCCGCCCTGTCCCGATATGATGAGCGGGGTGCGGGCCTCGTCTATGAGGATGGAGTCGACCTCGTCGACAATGGCGAAGGCGTGGCCGCGCTGCACCATTGCTTCCTTGCGGGTCACCATGTTGTCACGAAGATAGTCAAAGCCGAACTCGTTGTTCGTGCCGTATGTTATGTCGGCGGCGTATGCGGCCTGCTTTGCCGCATGGTCAAGCCCGTTTACCACAAGGCCAACCGTAAGACCGAGGTAGCGGTATATCTTTCCCATCCATTCGCTGTCTCGCTTTGCAAGATAGTCGTTTACCGTTACTATGTGGACGCCCTCGCCCGTAAGCGCCATAAGATACGCGGGGAGAGTAGCCACGAGCGTCTTGCCTTCGCCCGTCTTCATCTCGGCGATGCGTCCCTGATAAAGGGCGAGGCCGCCGATGAGCTGTACGCGATAATGCTTGAGACCCAGAACTCTCCATGCCGCCTCTCTTACGGCGGCGAAGGCCTCGGGCAGTATGTCGTCCGTCGTTTCGCCCGCCTGAAGACGCGCCTTGAGCTTTTCCGTCATTCCGCGAAGCTCCGTCTGGCTCATCTGCGAGAACTTTGAGTCCAGCGCCTCCACTTTATCTATGATAGGATTCATGCGCTTAAGCTCTTTCTGGCTGTAAGTGCCGAATATTTTATCAAAAAATCCCATTTTATCCTCCGTTGTATATTGCGATTTGTTTTATAAAAAATATTATATTACACGCCTTATAAAAAATCTATTACCTATTTATAAACAATTTGAAAACGGGAGCGCCATTATTCGCCGTTTTGCGCAAAAACTGCCCTGCCTCCGGGCGTTTTACGCGGATTACATAACACAAATGCAACCTGATATATAGAAATTTAAAAATAATATAATATATTTATATGTTTTTAATTGTGTTTTAAAATGTTTTATTATATAATCCTCTTAGGTATGCTCATAACGGACATGCCGTTTTCGGACGGGGCGAAGAGGATCGCGGGAAGCGTTTTTTGCATATTCCGCGGCACGGCGCCGTTTCGATTGAAGGGTTAACTTTCGCGGCTTTACATAAAAACAGAGCTTTACAGCGGCGGCCGCGCGGTGTATTCTGAGTATATAAAGGAAAAACGCGAAAAATATTAAGTATACATAATGTTTTTTGAAACCTTCCGGCGTTTCATGCGTCGGATAAGTTATAGAGCCTTTTAAGGAGGGGTATTATGAAAATTTCACTTAAGAGAGCGTTGTGCGTTTTAGTCATCGCGGCAATGCTTTTATGCGCGCTGCCCGCGGCCATGGCCGCAGATACCGCGGCGCAGGACGGCATGAGCGTGCTGCGCACGCTGACGCGCTCCGACCTTGTAACGAAAACGGTCAGCGTTTCCTCGCCCGACGAGACGGTAACGCTTTTAGTTCCTTATTCCTTCGCGGATAAGACGATAAAGCTTTCAAGCGGCACCGACTTCACGGCAATCGCGGGCTTTTCCGACATTTCGCTGGAATTTTCCGGCCCCGCGACCGTTGACGGAAGCCCCGTCGAGCTTACGGTAAGCTATACCGTGGACGGCGACTCGAGCGGCCAGACGTATTCGACCGTGTACAGCGTCCGTGTTGTGCGGGCCACCGCCGTTGACGCCGAATTTGAGGGCACGGTATCGAAGAATGTGACGGAAGGCTCAAGCGTTGGCTTCTCCTCGTCCGATTTTTCCTCGCTTTACACTCAGAACGACGGCAAGGCGCTTGCCGGCGTAAAAATAAACGGCACGAACCCCTCCTGGGGCGCGCTGAGACTCGGCTCGTCCGAGTACGACGGCAAGATACTCACCGTGTCCGAGCTTAACAACTTAAGCTTCACGGCCACGGGCGGCGGAAGCGTTACTTACCGCGCATACGCATACGACGATATAAGAAACGGCTCCCAGATAGGCGAGGTCACCGTGACGATAACGTCCGACACGCTCTCTCCCGTTTCGTCCGCCGTAACGTACAGCGTAAGAGAAAACGAGACTCTGAACTTTCTTTCTTCGGACTTTCTCGCAGCCGTAAAGAACCTTCCCTCCGGCGCTTCGCTTACAAAGGTAAGGTTCACGTCGTATCCGACGCTCGGCTCCATGACCTGCGCGGGCGCGTCGGTCAACAATTCAACGGAATACTTCCTTACGTCCTCCGGCAGTCCCATGCTCTCCGGCGTGACATACAAGTCCACGGGCGGCTCGGGAACCGACACCATAGGATATGTGGCGTATGCCTCCGACGGCACACAGGTGAACGGCTCCGTTCAGATCACCGTAAAGTCGAAGGACCCCGACAAGATCACGTATACCGTTGAGGCGGGCAACGCGGTCGTATTCAACGCGAGCGACTTTACCCGCGTGTTCAACAGCTACGACTCGGGCGCAACGCTCCACCACGTCATAATATCGGCTCCCGCCGCAAAGCTCGGAAGCCTTTACAAGAACTACACGTCCGCTTCCAACCTGGGAACGAGAGTAGTTGCCGGCACCGATACGGGCAACCTCTATGTGAGCGGCGCAACGGCAACGCAGCCGGGACGCGCGGCCTTCATACCCACGTCGACGCTTACGGCGCAGAACATATCGCTCTACTACGCCGCATACGACACGTCGAGCCATGTGCTCTACAACGGCGAGATAGTCGTAAGCGTACAGCTTCAGGGCAGCAGCGGCACCGTTCAGTACAACTGCAACAAGAACGGCAGCGTTAAGTTCGCCGCGTCCAACTTCAGATACCGCGGCGAATCCTCCACCTGGTCCACCCCCGCGTACATAACGATAGACGACCTGCCGCTTGCGACCCAGGGCTACATCTACTGCGGCTCCACCAGCTCCACCTCGAACCGCATAAAGTCCACGGACATCGGTTCCACCAGATACTATTACAGCGCCACGGGCTTAAACTACATAGCGAACCT
>JAFOLN010000182.1 GCA_017419325.1 Clostridia bacterium | reverse complement strand
GAGGCGGCAGTCTCTCAAGACTTTTGGTACTTTTGGTCACAAAAGTACGCCCCGCCGGCAGGCGACTAAAGTCTTTAGAACCGTGGTTCTAAAAAAGAAAAGGTGTTAAAGCAGAACTTACTGCTTATAAAAAAGAATTAAGCAATTTTTAAATCCCTACAGGAAGTCAAAACAGTACCCCCTGCCTTTAAAAACCGCCAAAAAGAAACCTTCGGAAACACCGTGTCCGAATAAAAAAAGCCCGGCTGCATCCCCCGCAGACCGGACTTTTCCCGGTAAGCGCTTTTTTTAAAAGCGCTTACGCGTTCCTCGCGTCAATATGCTCATGGTACTTCCTCATCACGAACCGCGCAATGGGCTGCGCGATGCACGTCTCCACCCCGAGGGATATGGCGAAATTCCTCGGCCATTTATAGAAGAACATCTCGATCGGCCCCATGCTTATCTGCCTCTCGCCAATCCACGAGCCGACAATCGTAAGTATAACCGACATAATAAGCACCGAGAAGACTATATTCGCAAGGATGTGCGCGTTAAAGCTGTCCTCGCGCCGTATGAGCGCGTTCGTAAGCGCGCCTGCCGGCTTATACGTTATAAGCACCACCGCAATGACCGACATCCACACAAAGGGTATCACCTCCAGCGTATCACGCCATGTGGTAAATGAAAACCCCATCTCAAAACACGTTATGAGCGGCGCGATAATATTTACGGAGATGACCGATATGACCAGCATAAAAAGCGCGAACTCCTTCTTGCTTCGCGGCAGTTTCATATAAAAATCCATATTTTTTACCTCTTTCATAAAGACCCGGCGCGAAAAAAAGCGTGAGACGAAAAAATCATCTCACGCTGAACCATTATACGCGCCGTTATTTTGTTACTCTAAATATTATACTCGCCCCCGCCGTTTTTTCAAGGGAGCTTTTCACTAAATATAACGGCCGCGCCCGCTTTATTTTCTTCGATTTGAGACAAAACGTCACTCAAAGACCGTCAGATTTTCAAGACCGATATCCTTAAATCTTACGGAATAATAGTCCTCCCAGTCTTCCGAGCGTTTATATGTAAGCGATATGCCCTCCTGATAAATGCTGAAATCTCCGTTTTCAATGACCTCAAGATAATAACTGTCATCCTTAAGCTCATCGCTCCACTCAAGCTCTTGCTTCTTTATCCCCTCCAGAAGAAGCGTCTTATAGTCAACGCCCTCCTTAAAGAGCTCCGAAAGCTCAACCTCGCGCCCTGTCTCCTCGCTGTAAAGCTTCTCGGTGTGATACGATTCGGAGTAGAGCTTCCTTCCGTCGCCGTTTTCGCTGTAATAGTATGCGTCCGCGTACAGCGAATCATTCTCCAAAAGGAATTTGCCGTAGCGCGTCACGTTATATCCGCGGTCCATCGTGATCTGACTTCCGCTGTAGCGTGAAAACAGCTCCTGTGCAAGCGTGCGCGTATCATCCTTTGCCGCTTCGTACCTTTCATTTATCAGCGCGGACAGCGTCTCGTTTTCAATCTCTGCGGGAATGGATGCGTACAAATCCACGTTGGTATACTGATAATCCCCGTCGTCAAAGCCCACGTCCGACGGCGAATAATACTCGTCCGTCGTCTTTACCGGATAATTCGACACGGCGAACTCCACCGTGCGCTCGTTTTCATAAATATTCTCCTCTGTGTCAAAGCGGGAGAAAATCGCCGCCGCCTGTGACACCTCGGGCAGGTTGAACGCCACGCTGTAATACGCGGGCGACCATCCCGAATACATCCCGTTTGAATAGCTCGTGTCGAATTCGGGCGTATTGTAGTCGAATATAAGCTCCACGCAGTATTCGTTAACGGAGAACTTCACATCGTCGGATATGCCGCGAAACGGTGTTACGAGCGAAAGGTTGGAGCCGTAATCATACATTAACGCCTCGGAGGGGCTGTCTCCCGCCGATATATTGTTTTTCGCAAGATAATCGGCAATAAGCCCGTTTATAATCTCCTTATAGTCAACGTCGTCTGCAAAAACGTCCGACAGTGAGAACTGTTCGCCCGTGCGCAGATCGAAATTGAGGGGCATTACTTCCACCACATCTATTGACCCGTAGTTCTCGCCTTCGTCATAGTTTCCGTATACGCTTGCCTCCACAACCAAAGACAGTACGTTCGAGAAATTCGCGCACTCGCGGATATATACGTTCTTCTGAAGCTCATAGGGCGAGAAATCCGCAGTGCGTATGCCGCGGTACGGCGGCAGCTTCGCATTGTAAAGCTCCATCACCGTATTGTATATGGTGTCGTTTATCTTCTTTTCCACCTCTTCGTCCTTAAGGCCGTCCACCACATAATACCGGATGTTTCCTTCTTTAAAATGAAGTCCCTCCGCATCGGAGGCCTCCGATGCTTCGTCTGACATGTCTACCTCGGCGTCATGGAGCACAATCCCGTTTTCATATATAATATGCTTCGGCGTTACGGGCGAAGTCACCTCGTTTGCCCCCGATTTAAGCGACTGGGGCGCCTTGTACGGCTCAAAGCTTCTTACGATGGGGCTCTCCGCGGATACATACTCGCGGGGCTTTTCCTCCGTCCCCGACTGGGCGCAGCCCGCAAAGGCCGCGGCGATAAGCGCGCCCGCCGCCGCAATGCACAGCGGCTTTAAGCTCCTATTTAAGCGGAACATAACCTGCCTCCTTTGCCGCGTTCTGACCGTCGTCGGAGAGCGTCCAGTTCAAAAGCGCTCTTGCAGGACTGTCCTCAGGCTCATCGGCGCGGATAACGGCATAGTATGCGGTGGTATAGGGGTAGCTTCCGTCAGCTATCGTCTCGGGCGAGGGATAAACGCCGTCGACCGAGATAAGCTTCGCCGCCTCGCGCACGTACATCTCGTTTACATAGAAATAATAGGAATAGCCCAGCGCCTGATCGGAGTTGTCATAGCCCGAAATGGCCTCAACAAGCTCGCCCATGCCCACAATGCGCTTCTCGGTGGGAGCGTCCGCGGGCTCTCTGCCGTCCATTACAAGATCAAGAAAGCCCGTCTGGGAGCCGGAGTTCACCTCGCGCTGATAAGCGATTATCTCCTTATCCTCGCCGCCCACCTCGGACCAGTTCGTTATCTTATCGGTGTAAATGTCCACTATCTGCTCTCTTGTGAGGTTCTCAACCGGGTTTTTCTCGTTTACCATAAAGATAAAGCCCTCGTTTACAACGGGATGCACCTCAAGCTCAAGCCCCGCCTCCTCGGCCATTGCATACTCCTCCTCGGAGGGGCTCGTAACGAAGATTATGTCGCAGTCCCCGTTTATGAGGTTCACATATGCGTTGTGGGTGGTGTTGTGCTTTATGTAGGTGGAAGCGTCGCCAAGGGACACGCCAGTGGCGTCGGAGAAGAACTGCTCCGACAGCGGTATGGTGGCGGTGGAGCCGTCAACCCTCGGATATGAATCCGGCGTAAAGGGATACGTGACCTCCGTCTCCGTCTTTGTCTGTGAGCAGCCGAAAAGCGCCGCAAGCATGCATACGAGCAGCGCGGCTGCGATAATCTTTTTCATCTTACCTTCACTCCTTAAAAAAATTTTTGCCTGCGGTGAAACGCCCTTTTTTCGATACGGGCGTCCGCCGTATATACAGTATATCACCTTTTTTCGACTTTTACGCAACTTTTCAAAAATAGGCGCATATTATAACGTATATATCCCAAGTGAAAAAGGAGGTACGAAAATAAATGGATAAAAACATAAGCGGCGCCCCGCTTCTCCCGAGAGAGGGCGGCTGTCCCGAGGATAAGGCGCCCGCCCCGAAGCCGCCCGAAAAATGCGGCGACCTGGACGACTATATTTTCCGCTTCAACCTTGAAAAGCCCGTAAGCGAAAGATAACGCCCCCTTCATACGGTTCTCTGGCGGGCGAGACGTAAAAATCTGCATAAACGGCGGCTTTTTTTGAAAAACTAACCCCGAAACAAGAAATCGAGGTAAGATAACATGAAAAATGCCATAAAACGAAACGCCGCCCTCATGGCCGCCCTGTGCGCCGCGCTTATCGCCGCGCTGCTTCTCTTTTACGCCCACACTTCATACGACAGCGTGGAGACCCTCTCCCGCTACGGCTCAAGCGGCGGGGAGGTAAGAACGATACAGACGAAGCTTAAAAACTGGGGCTACTATAACGGCGCCGTGGACGGCGTATACGGAAGCGAAACGCAGGCCGCCGTAAAACGCTTCCAGCAGAAGAACAATCTCACGCCCGACGGCGTCGCGGGCCCCGCCACGCTTCGCGCCATGGGCATAAACACGGGCGGCGCGCCCTCCTACACAAGCTCG
>JAFOLN010000181.1 GCA_017419325.1 Clostridia bacterium | reverse complement strand
CGTTAAAGTAAAGAATATATCTTGCGATTTCATCGGTAAACCGCGCGTCGTAGGGGAAGCTGCCCATAAAGTCAAGGGAAATAATGCGCTCATCCGCGTTCCATTCGGCGCGGGCCGCATATTTGGAATAACCGTAGGCAGTGTTGGGGCCTTCGTAAATATTGCCCACATCCTCAAGGCATACGGCCGTTCTTCCGCCGATGTTGTAGCCGGTGACATAGCTTCCGTTAAAGAGCACCTTTATGTCGGTCTCATAAACATCGCCGAGCACACGTCCCACCGTGCCTCGCTCAAAATGAGTGTCTTTTTTGGGAGATGCCTCTCCAACTACGGTAAGAAGCCGTTGACTGTCGTCGTATGCCGCAGAAATGCCCACATAAAGGTCACATATATCCTCGACCACGACAACGGTGCGTCCGCCTATATTATAAGAGGGGACCTCGCTTCCGTTTATATAAGCCAAAATGTCCGTGGAGTAGATTTTCCCCGCCACGTCGCCCGAAGCCGCAAATGCGGAACCAGATGCTGATATAACAGCCGCAAACATCAGTGCCAGCGCGGCTGCAAAGGAGATAATGCGCCTTCTTTTCATCTGTGTCATCCTTCCTTTTTTTTCCTTCTTGCCATGTTTGTCATCCTTCCATCATTATTTATTAAAAAGGGGAGCATGCCGAAAAAGCCGAAACCTTTTGCCATACTCCCTTTTTTGCCGACTTATTCCTCGGTATTGAGCATATTGAGATCATAGGGCGTCGTCTGATACACGTAGTAGTTCAGCCAGTTCGTGAAAATGAGGCTGCCCGCCGAACGCCATCTTACAATGGGCTTTGCCTTGATGTTGTTGTTTGGATAGTAGTTTTTCGGCATATCGATAACGAGCCCCTTCTCAAGGTCGCGCTCATACTCAAGAGCAAGCGTCTCCGCGTCATATTCACCGTGGCCGGTGAGGAAAATCTGACGTCCGTTGTCGCCGATAACGGCAAAAACACCGGCCTCCGGTGAGTACGAAACAAGCTCAAGCGCATTCTCGCGCATAATGTCCTTTCTCGTGACCTCCGTATAGCGCGAGTGGGGGCAGAAGAACACATCGTCTATGCCGCGCATCAGCGGCGACTTTTTATTGAGCACCTGATGCTCAAACACGCCGAACAGCTTCTGGTCGAGGTTGTACTTCTGTATGCCGTAGTGATAATAAAGCCCCGCGAACGCGCCCCAGCATAAATGCAAGGTAGAGTAGACGTTCTGCTTTGACCATTCCATTATCTCAACAAGCTCGTCCCAGTAGTCGACCTCCTCGAACTCCATCTTCTCAATGGGCGCGCCCGTGATAATAAGACCGTCGTACTTTGAGTCTTTAATCTCATCGAACGTCTTATAAAATGTGCTTAAATGCTCCGAAGAGGTGTTCTTGGGGGAATAAGTCGATGTCTGCATAAGTTCTATCTCCACCTGAAGCGGAGTGTTGCTGAGCACCCTTAAAAGCTGCGTCTCCGTGACCACCTTTGTGGGCATCAGATTCAGTATCAATATATGTAAAGGACGTATATCCTGCTTCAGCGCCCTGGTCTCAGTCATAACGAAAACATTTTCGTTTTGGAGCGTCCCGGTCGCGGGAAGCGAATTTGGTATTTTTATAGGCATGTTGACCTCCGAAAGGTTCAATGGTAGTATACAAATAAGAATAACACAATATAATGATTTATTCAATAAATAAATATGAAGAAAAATGGGGTAAAGTGTAGAGTCGTCAATGATGGGTGACAGTTTTCTCGAAAAAATATGGTGTAGTACCGAGATCACGAATTTGCGAAAGAAGGAGGAGCCGTAGGCGACGAGTTCTTTCGCAAATTCGGCGCGGCTCATATTGCCGAGGATTGG
>JAFOLN010000023.1 GCA_017419325.1 Clostridia bacterium | reverse complement strand
GGACAAGTAATATATGAACATAATTTTCGACTACGACGGCACGCTCCATGAGACGCTTTACATATATAAGCCGGCGTTCCTTAAGGCTTACGACTGGCTCGTAAAGAACAGTTATGCCGAGCCGCGGGAGTTTACCGATAAGGAGATACGCGGCTGGATAGGCTATAACGCCCGCGTCATGTGGCAGACGTTCATGCCGGGGCTTCCCGAGGATGTTCGCGCCCACTGCAGCGAGATAGTGGGGCAGACGATGCGCGAGGAGATAGAAGCGGGACACGCCCGCCTTTACCGCCACGCGACCGAGGTGCTCGATTTGCTGAACGCGCACGGACACACCCTCATATTTTTAAGCAACTGCAAGCGCTACTACTTGGAGGCGCACACAAAGGCCTTCGACCTTAAAAGGTATTTCTACGATATGTACTGCACCGAGGATTACGACTTCAGGCCGAAGCACGAGATATTCCCGGAGATTAAAAAGAAGTATACGGGCAACTTCATCGTTGTGGGCGACCGCTCAAACGACATGGAGCTTGCGAAGCGTCACGGCCTTTACGCCATAGGCTGCGCCTACGGCTACGGCAGCCCCGGCGAGCTTAAGGACGCGGACGCGATAATAAACTTCCCTGTGGAGATGATGTCATTCATCCCCGCGGGCGAGCTGTAAAACGCTGTTTCGAAAGGAGACAAAACGATGGACGAGATGGAAATGATGAGAAGACGTATAGAGGAGCTTGAAAATCAGACGGAGCTTCTTGTAAAGCGTGTGACCGAGCTTGAGAAAACCGTTAAAAAGCTCAGAAACGCATGGGCCGCACAGGACCAGACCGAGTCCCACAGCAGCGGTCTTGTGACGGACATATATAAAAGCGTCATGGACAATTCGCTCCTCGACATAAACAAGATCCCCGGCTGGAAGCCGTAAGGGATGAAGGCGGCGCGGCCAAAACCGCGCCGCCGTTTTTGTTATGATTTCCGAAACCGGGGTTTTAAGCCTTCAAAGCCGGTCATTAAACGCCGCCCGTCTGCATAAAATATATGCATCTTAATCGGGCTTGACAAAAGCAAGTTAAAATAGTACTATGTACTATAAAGGAGGGTATACTATGGCTTTTTCAATCAGATTGACCGAACAGGAAAAACAGATTGCCTCGAGCTATGCCCGTTTGCACTCTCTTTCTCTTGGCGAAGCCTTCAAACAGGCGTTGTTTGAGAAGATAGAGGATGAATACGACATCTCCGTATACGACGAGGCGTATAAAGAATATAAAAATGACGGCGAAAAAAGCCGTCCCATAGAGGAGCTTTGGCAGGAGCTTGATTTATGAGCTTTCAGGTGAGAACGACCCAAAGATTTGACAGGGAGTTTAAAAAGCTTGACAGATATACTGCGCGGATGATAAAAGCGTGGATAAACAAGAACCTTGTCGGATGTGACGACCCGAGGCAGCACGGCAAAGCGCTTACGGCAGACCGTTCGGGTCAATGGCGGTACCGCATCGGCGATTATCGGCTGATATGCCACATCAAAGACAGCGAGCTTATCATACTCGCCCTGTCCGTAGGCCATAGAAGAGAGGTTATAGTTCCCTGACGGTTCTTGGTATGGTATAATAAGCGCAAGTACAAGTTACGCAAGAGATTAGTTATAGTTCCCTGACGGTTCTTGGTATGGTATAATACTGGTACTACTAGTATGTCACCTTCCCAAGTTATAGTTCC
>JAFOLN010000180.1 GCA_017419325.1 Clostridia bacterium | reverse complement strand
GTACTTCTTTATTTCGTCAACGGTAGCCGCGCAGTTAAGCTTTATGTCAACTCCCAGCTCCTTGATCTGATGTGACAGGTTGTTTACGAGCCACGTAAGATACTTCTTGTGGGGCGGCTTGTCCGCAACATTGAGCGTTCCGCCGAGAGCGTCGGACTTTTCAAGCAGCGTTACGTCGAATCCGCGGATTGCCAGCACTCTTGCGGCCTCCATGCCGCCGGGGCCGCCGCCGACTACGACTACCTTGCGGCCGTCGCCGTCCTTTTCAAAGCGGGCGAACTCCACCTCGCGGCCGAGTCTCGGGTTTACGGTGCACTTGATGGTGCGCATCATGCCGATTTCCTTGAAGCAGTAGAGGCAGCCTATGCAGGGACGGATGTCGTCCTCGCGGCCGGCCTTCGACTTGTTGCCCCATTCCGGCTCGGCAAGCTGCTGACGGCCGAGTGCCACATAGTCGCATACGCCCGTCTCAAGAAGCTCCTCGGCAACCTCGGGGCGCTTTATGTTGCAGCATGCGATAACGGGCATCTTTACGGCCTTCTTTATTGCCGCCGCGTACTGTCTCTTCCAGCCCTGCTCGAAAACGTAGTCCTCAACGATGGTGTAGGACGACTCGTAGATACCCGTCGATACGTTAATGCAGTTTATGCCCATGTATTCAAGGCGGCGGGCGATTTCAACGGAGTCCTCGATGCGAAGACCGCCCTCAACGAACTCGTCCGCGGAGATGCGCACGCTTATGATGAAGTCGCGGCCGCACTTTAAACGGATGCCGTCGATTATTTCCTGAATGAAGCGCATGCGCTTTTCAAAATTGCCGCCGTATTTGTCCTCGCGCTTGTTGGTGTAGGGGCTTAAGAACTGGTTTATAAGATAGCCGTGAGCGGCGTGAAGCTCAACGCCGTCCGCGTTTGCCATTTTTGCGATTACCGCGCCCTTTACGAACTTGCCCACAAGCATTTCGCATTCAGCCGTGGTCAGCGCGCGGGGCATTTCGCCCACTACCTTGCAGGGGATGGCGCTGGGAGCCACGATCTGGCGGCCGTCGATGAGGGAGGAGCGGTTCTCGCGGCCCGCGTGCTGAAGCTGGATGAGGAGCTTCGAGTCATGCTTGTGAACGGCCTTCGCAAGACGCTCTATGCCCGCGATGAACTTTGAATGAGTGACCTGTATCTGGTTCGGCATACCGATACCCCACTCATCGTCAACGCGCGATATCTCGGTGATTATAAGGCCGCAGCCGCCCTTGGCGCGCTCCTCATAATATTTGATGATGTGCTCCGTGACCTCGCCGGACGCGGAGTTCAGGCCCGTGCCCATAGGGGGCATAACGATCCTGTTCTTGAGCTCCATCTTGCCTATTTTTCCCTTCTGGAAAAGCTTTTCATATTTCACTGTAAAATCCCGCCTTTCTGTAATCTGTTTTGTATTTTCGTACTATGCGCACAACATATACCTTTAGTTTACTATAATTTACCTCACAGTTCAAGCATGTTTTTTGTCTGTTTTGCATAAAGTTTTGGGACGCGGGGGTTAAGACCCCCGCCATGCCCCCGGGAAAGTGCGCTTCGGGGTACGCATGCGCGCCCCGCAAGCCGCACAAAGCCCCCGGATTTGTCATTCTGAGCGAAGCGAAGAATCTCCCGCACCGCGCCCAAAACTTCGCTTCGAGACTTTAAAAGCAGCTTCCAAAAAAGGCTTCCTTGTTGAACCACCCCAAAAAATCCGCAGAGCTTTTTTCCGGGGACCCCGGTCGGAAGGTGTCTGCGAAGCAGACGGATGAGGTGTCACGCCATCCTCTGCAAGCCGCACCCGGGCTCACACACAACGCATGAAGCCGCCCCCTTTATGTCATTCTGAGGCGAAGCCGAAGAATCTCCCGCACAAAGACTTTAAAATTACTTTTTACATATTTGTAAAGCAGAAAGTTCTGCTCTAACATCTTTTCTTTTTAGAACCACGGTTCTAATGCCCCTTTTCGCCTGCCGGCGGGGCCTACTTTTGTAACCAAAAGTAGCAAAAGTTTTGAGAGACTGCCGCCTCTCAAACTCTCCGCTCCCTCGCTCTCGGGGTCGCTGTTCGCGCCCCTTTCCGCGAGGCGTTACTTAATGCGGACTTCAAACGCGCCATTTATAGTCGGAATGAGGGCTCTTCTTCAGGTCTCCGAAGCTTTTCGCCATGAGGCATCATTCAAGACTGTTTTGCCACCAATTGGCGCTGTCGCGCCCGTGACTTCGGTGCCCGATGAGAGTTATGCGGGATTTGGTAAGAAGCTTTTTTATATTTTTCCCGCCCGCGTTTTATGGTATAATCGTTTTAAACGACAAAACAAAGCGTCATATTCATAAAGGGGGCGGCGAAATGGGACATTGCGACAGAATTTTTACGAGCGACGCCGACAGGCGTTACCACGACACCGAATGGGGCATACCAGTGCGGGACGACGACAGGCAGATGTTCGAGCATCTGACGCTTGAGTGCCTTCAGTGCGGCCTGAGCTGGGCGCTTATGATGAAAAAGCGGGAGATATTCCGCGAATGCTTTGAAAACTTCGATTTTGAAAAAATCGAGGGCTACGGCGAGGAGGACGTGCGGCGCATCCTTGAAACCGAGGGGATGATACGCTCCGAGCGGAAGGTGAGGGCCGTTATAAACAACGCCCGCTGTATCCTTAAGATGCGCGGGGAGTTCGGCTCCTTCTGCGATTATCTCTGGGGCTATACCGACGGGAAGACCGTCCTTTACGACGGTCACGAAAAGGGCGCTGTGCCAGCGAAGAACGGCCTCTCCGCGGATATAAGCCGCGATATGAAGAGGCGGGGCTTTAAATATGTGGGCGCGGTGACGGTTTATTCCCATCTTCAGGCCTGCGGCATAATAAATGACCACGCGGAGGACTGCCCGCTCTATATTCAGATAAACGCGTCGTACCCTACGGTGAGGCTCGCGCCCGACCGGGAGGGGTAACGTGGCATAAATTGGCCGTCGGCGGATAAACCGCCGACGGCCCTTCGCGCTTTTTGGGTATTCGTGCTTATCCTGTGAACATCTGCGACCAGAAGCCGCCGTTTTCGGAATAACCCACGCCGATTTCGGTGAACGACGGGTCAAGGATGTTTCTTCGGTGACCCTCGGAGTTCATCCAGCCGTCCATAACGGCCTCGGCGGTATTGTACCCGTATGCGATATTCTCGCCCGCGCTCCTGTACGTTATGCCGAAGGCGCGCATCATATCAAAGGGGGAGCCGTATGTGGGGCTTTCGTGGGAGAAGTAGCCGCGGGCAGCCATGTCGGCCGCCTTTGTACGCGCCGCGCGGCAGAGCGCGTCGTTTACCGAAAGCTTTTGAAGGCCGTGGGCGGCGCGTATCTCGTTCGTGAGCCGCACGACCTCCCGCTCGATGGGGCTTATGCCGTTCTGCGCGGGAGCTTCGCTTTCGGTCGCGTCGGATTGCGGCGCCTCGTTTGAAGGCGTTTCATCGGGGACGATTTGCGGCGCCTCACCTGTGCCGGGGCGGGGGAAGAAAAGGTCAAAAAGACTCCCGCCTGAAGTAATGAAGCGGCTGCCGTCCGCCCAAAGCCTTGCGCCCGCATCGCACGATGCCGCACCGCCGTTTACGCATACGGGCGGCCTTTCGCAGAGGGACGCCGCCTGAACATACGCGGCTGACGCAAGCGTCAGCACGGCGCAGACGGCCGCGGCCTGTTTTAAGTATTTTCGCATATTTATCGATCTCCTTTCATAACAAAGCTCAAAGAGCCTTTTTTGAAAGATATATCCTTCGCATACCGACCAAGGTACCATTTATCGGTATACTTAGATTTTAAAGGATAAATATGCGCGTTTCAATGTAAAAATGTTTCCATGGGTATTATTACCTGTCATCATGCGGCGGGGCGGTCATGACGGTGACAGAGGACGCCGAAACAAAAAAATGCACCGCAGGCGGCCTGCAGTGCATACGGAGCTTTACGATAAGTTAAGCCGGGGATTTTATCAGTCTTTAATGATCAGATCGCCCGGTTTCAGATTCAGGTTCTTCTCCTGAAAAATGAAGGCCGCTTCTTCGCCGCCCTCCGCCCACGAATAATCGATGAGCAGTTTATTTGTACCGCGCTGAACCGTCGCATCGGAAACGGGAACAGTGCTGTGGGGATTGTCAAGGCAGCTTATTTTTGCCTTCTGAGCGCCGTTCATCCCTATGCTTACCTCATCAAGCGGAGTAAACGTTCCGTAGAGCACATGCCCGGTAACTGTGTAGAACGAGGGCTTAAGAAAGCCGCCTTTCTTCACGTCAACCTTTTCCACCGAGAATACCGCCTGATGAAAACCGTACTTCTCCCTCAGGTCTTCCAGATAATCGTGGGCATGCTCCAGTTCCTGCTTTGCCTCTTTTTCGTTCAGTTCCGATGCGCGTTCATAAGGCTCCATCCTTTTCCCGTTCGGAGTCATCCTGTATTCCTGGGGATATTTGATGCGCAGTTTCCTTAGACATGAGCCGCAGAGCCAGCTTCCGTCCGCAAGCTTCACGGGGTTGCCGCACCGCTGCGGCCGGAACAGGCCGTTATCCGGTTCTATAACTATCACATTCCCGCAGTTTGTGCAGTTTCCCAGATTGAGGGTATCGCCGATTTCGTATTCTTTCATGTCCGTACCTCCTTCAGCCTTCCTTTACAACGAGAATGTCGCCCGGATAAATAAAGGGCACATCCTGATGGAACCATAACGCCGCCGTTGTTCCCGCAAAAGCCTTGTCGATTGCCCGATGCGGGCTGTCCAGATAATTCCAGAACCACACTTCCTCCACTTTTGCGGTGTACTCGCGGTCCTTGTGGGCAATACTGACAGTGTCGCCCGCCCGGATTTCTCCAAACAGTACTTTTACACAAGTCACATATTCTTTCTTGTCCGAATACAACGTTTTATGATTCGTACGGGCGGACGCTGTATGATGGCGGTATGTGAAATCCGCTTCGGCTGCGGCCCTTGCACCCGGAAAGCGGGCGGCCATTGTCTTTGCGGCATTCTCCGCGTCGATTTGCGCCTGCTTGAATTCCTCCAGCGTCAGTTCCTCCAGAGGATCGACCAGCGCGTTGATCCAGCCTTTTTTGGGAGAGCTTTTCCCTCGCGTTTCGATATAACCGAAGCGGGAACCCGATTCCACAAAAGTCTTGGAATTTCGCAGGGGATAAAGAATCCTTACACTCTCCGTGCAGGTGCTGCAAACCGCATTTCCATCCTTTAAGACAACATTCTGCCAGCCCGCAAAGACCCCGTCGGGTTCCGTGGCCGGAGCAATTTCAATCTCTCTTGAGCAGATGCTGCAAACACGTTTTTCCATTTTTTACTCCTCCGGTATATAGTCTGACTGAATAAGCGCCCCTTAAAATGATGGGAATACATCCCAAGAGGTCAAGGGCAGTATTATTCAAATAAATGATGGCACATAATCCTTGTATTGTCAACTGCCCTCGGGTAATCTCCGCATTTCAATGAAGAAGTATTTTCAGGGGTATTATTACCTGTCATCATGCGGCGGGGCGGCGGGCAGAATAAAGAAAAAAGAGAGGTGTGTTTTATGTTCAGGCACGAAAAGAAGCTTTTTCACCCAGTGGAGATAGAAAGGCCGAACCCGCAGTACGCGGCGCTGCTTCAGGAGCAGCTGGGCGGCGGCAACGGCGAGCTTAAGGCCGCGATGCAGTATATGGCGCAGAGCTTCAGGATAAAGGATCAGACGATAAAGGACCTGTTTCTCGATATAGCCGCGGAGGAGCTGGGGCATATGGAGATGATAGCGCAGACGGTAAACATGCTTAACGGTCACGACGTTGATTTTGAGAAGACCGGGGCGGGAGAGATAGAGACGCACGTATTGACGGGGCTTGCCCCCACGCTTACAAACGCCTCGGGCTATTCATGGACGGCGGATTACGTCAGCGTCACGGGGGATCTGTGCGCCGATATTTTGTCGAATATTGCCTCGGAGCAGCGGGCGAAGGTGGTATATGAGTACCTTTACCGCCAGATAAACGACAAAAGAGTGCGCGAGACTATAGATTTTCTTCTTAACCGCGAGGAGGCGCATAACGCCATGTTCCGGGAGGCGTTCAACCGAGTGCAGGACAGCGGCTCGAACCGGGATTTCGGAAAGACGGACGCGTCAAGGATGTATTTCAGCATGTCGGAGCCCTCGCCGGGCGGAGGCAGCGGCGAGGTAAAGGGAAAGCCCGTGTCATTCAGTTAAAAACAGTAAAGCCGGGGCGGCTGCCCCGGCTTTTTCATACGGAAATGAGGTTTGGACGCATATATCCGTAAAAAGCTTATTTGACCAATTCGGTATTCGCGAAGACCTGGGTAACCTCGCCCGTTTCGCCGTTATAGGCGAGCGTTACCACCATGCCGGAGGTTATGCGTCCGGAGCCGTCAACGGACGCGGGAACGAGGTCCGAAAGAGTGCCCAACGTTGTTTTCGCCTGATTCGTCGAGTGAGGCTCCGTGAGTATCACGGCCGCGTCCGCTGAAAGACGGAACACGCTGCCCGCGCCCGCGTCATACTCCGCGAGTATGCCCGAGACTTCGGCTTCGCTCCAGAAGTCAGCGCCGCTTTTCGG
>JAFOLN010000179.1 GCA_017419325.1 Clostridia bacterium | reverse complement strand
GTGAGCACCGTTTCAAACGGGCCGGGCAGAAGCCCTAAAAACAGAGTCGGCAGATGGGTGAGAAGATACACGGGTATGCGAAGCAGGATAAGCACAAGTATAAGCACGATGAATTTTAATACAAGGGCAAACACTTCTTTTCCGCTCTTTTGTGATATGGTATGTGCGGCCCGGTTTATCCAGTCGGCGAACGCCGACGCCTTGTCCGCGACCTTCTTTTCGAACGTATGCTCCTGCGAACGCGCCTGCCTTGCATAATCGGCGTTTAAGTTGTACGCGTCGAGTATCTCGTCGGCAAGCTCGTCCACATCGCCGAAATCGGCGATGGCGTCCTCCTCGCTCTGACCCTCGGCCGTTTTCATGTCGATATGCTGGGAGTATTCCGCGATTATGTCGTCGCGCTCCTTTTTGTTCAAGATTTCAAGCCTCTTTGAGAGGCGGTCTAAAAATTCCTGTTTTTTCAATGTGTTTTGCACCTCCGTGACTAAGTGTCGGCGTTTATAAACTCGTCGACCTTCTTGTGGAATGTAAGCCACTCCCGTTTAAGGTCGTCCTTATGCTCACGCCCCAGGGCCGTGAGATGATAATACTTCCGGGGCGGGCCCTCGCTCGATTCCTTCAGATAAGTGTCGAAATACCGCTCGTTCGTGAGCCGCTTTAAAAGGGGATATATAGTGCCCTCGTTTACGTCGATTATTTTTGACACCTCGCTTACAAGCTCGTAGCCGTACATATCCCTTTTTGCGAGGGACATGAGCACCACAAGCTCCAAAACGCCCTTTTTGAACTGCGTATTCACAATGCTGTCACCACCTGCTTTTTAGGTAATTTCTGTTTTCGCTATTATTATAATTTCAGTATTATGCATTGTCAAGTACTAAAGAGAAAATAATACTATAAAAATTTTAATACCTTAAAAATCTCAATCGCATATTGTTAAATCGTCGGAAACATGGTAGAATAAAATGTAAAAATCTATGGGGAGGCGATAAGATTGATCTCTATCTACCGTACCGAAAGCGATGTCACAAGAGAAATAGATACTATTGAACCGGGGAGTTGGGTCAAACTTGTCGCTCCGACTGAAGACGAAATGCAGTTCGTGGCAAACAAGCTGAACATTGAGCTTGATTTCTTAAAGGCCGCGACGGACGAAGAGGAGCGCGCGCGTCTTGAGGTGGAAGAAGAGGCGACGCTCATACTCGTCGATACTCCGGTCGTAGCCGAAGAGCAGGGGCTTGAGCTTCACAACGCGATACCGCTGGGCATAATATACACGCCCCACAACATAGTGACGGTGTGCCTTCGCGACGTGGAGATATTAAGCCAGTTTCACACCACGCGGGTGCTTCGTTATTCAACAAAGAAGAAGAACCGCTTCGTGCTTCAGATTCTTTATAAGAACGCGGCCAAGTTCTTAATCTACCTTAAGCAGATAGACAAATCCTCCACCCGCGTTGAAACGGAGCTTCATAAGTCGATGAAGAACGAGGAGCTTATTCAGATGCTGAAGCTTGAAAAGTCGCTCGTTTACTTCTCCACCTCCATAAAGTCCAATGAGGTGGTCATGGAGAAGCTTTTGCGAATGCCCTTTATAAAGGAATACCCCGACGACCTTGACTTACTCGAGGACGTTATCATAGAGAACAAGCAGGCCATGGAGATGTGCGCCATCTACCGCGACATCTTAAGCGGCACCATGGACGCCTTCGCGTCGGTAATATCAAATAACCTGAACATCGTAATGAAGGTGCTCACCTCACTTACGATAGTTATCTCCGTGCCGACGCTTATCGCAAGCCTGTGGGGCATGAACGTGCATGTGCCCTTCGCTTCCGCGACCCACGGCTTCTGGATGGTGCTCGCCATTTCGCTTGCGTGCTCCGTTGCGGCCGTGATACTTCTGAACATAAAGAAACTGCTGTAATATCAAATTTGATAGTACTTGAGTTTTTTATACCGATATGGTATTTTAAAATCAGATAAAAGCTTATATAAGGAGGCATAAAAATGAAAACAAGCGTAACCGAAGTTCTTGGCATAGAATATCCCGTTATATGCGGCGCAATGGCGGCCGTATCGTCGCCGAAGCTCGCGGCGGCCGTATCCGAAGCGGGCGGCCTCGGCGTACTTGCGTCGGGCACCTTAACTCCCGACGAGTTAAGACGTCAGATAGACGAAACGAAGGCGCTCACCAAAAAGCCCTTCGCCGTGAACCTGCTTATGAGAAGCGACAACGCCGACGAAATGACCGATATCATCATTGAAAAGGGCGTAAAGATTGTTATGAGCGGCGCCGGCAGCCCAGAACGCTTCATGGAGAAGTTCAAGGCAAACGGCATAAAGGTCGTGCCCGTTATCCCTAATGTAAAGACGGCGAAGAAGATGGAAGCGCTGGGCGTTGACGCCATAGTTGCCGAGGGCATGGAGTCGGGCGGCTTTATAGGCGAGACCACGACGCTCCCCTTGATCCCGCAGGTATGCGACGCCGTAAAGATACCCGTTATCGCGGCGGGCGGCATAGCCGACGGACGCGCGATGGCTGCGGCGTTCATCCTCGGCGCCCGCGGCATACAGATGGGCACAAGGTTCCTTGCCTCCGAGGAGTGCGAGATTCACGACAACTGCAAGAGCGCGGTAGTGGGCGCAAACGACACGGCCACGGTCATCATGGGCCGCGCCATCCGTCACGGCGTAAGAGGCCTTCGCACCGAGGCTTCGGAGAAGCTTCTCGAAGCCGAGAAAAACGGCGACGGCAAGATGTTCCACAACCTTCTTATCACCACCGTGGGCAATGCGGTGCGCGGCGGCGACATGACCGACGGCTCCCTTATGTGCGGTCAGATTGCAGGCGTTATCCATGACGTAAAGCCCGCCCGCGACATAATAAAGGGCATCTGCGACGACGCGGAGAATATTTTAAAGAACTTCAAGATTTAAATGAAAGAAACATCGTACCGCACCGTGAACCTTGAGGACGGACGCCCCGTGCTTTCGGAGGCGATTGACCGTCTTGACAGGGAGATAAAGTATTCAAAGACGCTGAAGGTGGGCATACTTAAGCTCATCCACGGCTACGGCTCCTCCGGCAGGGGAGGAAGGCTGAGAACGGGCGTTCGCGCCCGCCTTGACGAGCTCAAAGCTAACGGCGCCGTAAGGTTTTACGTTAAAGGCGAGGATTTTTCAATATTCAACGCCGAAGCCGTAAAGCTTCTGGACGAATGCGGCGAGCTTCGCCGTGAACGCGATCTGAACCGGGAGAACCGGGGCGTTACGTTCGTGAGACTTAAATAAAAAATGCCCCGCGCCCTTTGCGCGGGGCATTTTACGCCTCCGAAGAACGTGCGCCGTGTTGACATGTTTAAAACATTTATTTAGAATATATTCGGTACAGGTTTTCGACAAATAATGCATATGTTTTCGGAAAGGAGCGTTATCATGCAGAACGACATGAACAACACGAACGGCGGCGGGAATTATCCGGTGAACAACAATCAGTACATTCCCGGCAGATCGCAGGCCATTGCAAGCCTTGTGCTGGGCATCCTCGCCGTTATATGCTGCTTTACAAAGGTGGGCGCGTTCGTCGGCGTTATTCTGGGCATCATCGGCATCGCCATGGCCAAAAAGTCAAAAAGGCTCGGATACGTGGGCGGAATGCGGACGGCGGGCTTTGTGTTTTCGCTTATCGCGGTGATAATCTGCATAATCGCGTTCGTTGCGGCATTGGCAGCAATCGGACTCATTGCTTCGCTGGTCTGATATCACAAAAAAGGCAGCGTTTAGTGCGACGTAAAAAAACGTTGACCTGCCGGACGCTTTCTTCGTATAAAGGAAAGCCGCTGCGGCAGGTCGCGTGCGTCTCGGACGAATAAATATAGAAGCCGGGGAGGCTCCCGGCAGGAAAGAAGGAATTTGCCCGATGGATGGGAATTTTTCAGTAAAGCAGTTATCGGATGAAGCCGCCCGAATGAAGGAGCGGCTCGTTTCATGGAGGCGCGACCTTCACCGCATACCGGAGACGGGGCTTCATCTTCCGAAAACGTCTTCATATATAAAAGAAAGGCTCTGTGAGCTTGGCATAGAGTGCAGCGTGAGCGAAAATGACAGCCATGTCACCGCCGTATTGGGAAGCGGCGAGCGATGCATCATGCTTAGAAGCGACATGGACGCGCTGCCCATGAAAGAGGAGAGCGGTCTTGACTTCGCCTCCGACAACGGCAATATGCACGCCTGCGGCCACGACCTCCATATGACAATGCTTTTAGGCGCGGCGGCCATGCTTAAAAACCATGAAAAAGAGCTTCAGGGCCGCGTAAAGCTTCTCTTTCAGTCGGGAGAGGAGATATTCCAGGGCGCAAAGTCGGCGATAGACGAGGGCGTGTTAAGCGACCCGACGCCGGACGCGGCCTTCGCCATGCACGTTGCAAGCACCGCGCCCGTGGGATATATACCCTACGGCTACGAGCCGCTTTCGTCGGCGTACACCTTCCGCATCGTAATAAAAGGGAAGGGCACACACGCCTCAACGCCGGAGCTGGGCGTAAGCCCCATAAACGGCGCTGTACACGTTTATCTTGCGCTTCAGGAGCTCAGAGCCCGTGAGGTCGCGGCAAATGAGGAGACCGTCCTCACCATAGGCCGCTTTGAAGAGGGACACGCAAGCAACGTCATCCCCGAGAAGGCGGTTCTTGAGGGCACGCTTCGCACCTTCTCGCCGAAGCTGAGCGAATACCTTATAAGGCGCATAAAAGAGGTGAGCGTGGGCATCGCGGCTGCGTATCGCTGCGAGGCCGAGGTCATAACCATAAGCGACTGCCCCGCCATGATAAACGACCGCGGGCTTACGGACGAGATCACGTCATACATAAACGAGCTGGGCGGCTTTAAGGTGCGCCCCATATTCCATAACATGGGCGCGGAGGATTTCGCATTCTTCGCCGACAAGGTGAAGTGCTGCTATCTTGCCATAGGCGCGATGTAC
>JAFOLN010000178.1 GCA_017419325.1 Clostridia bacterium | reverse complement strand
CACGATGGACGAGGGCTGCTCGAGAGCCGTAAAGGAGGTATTTGTAAATCTCTACAACAAGGGCCTCATTTATCAGGGAAACAGGATTATAAACTGGTGCCCCAGCTGCGCGACGGCGCTTTCCGACGCAGAAGTAGAGCATAAGGAGCAGAACGGCTTCTTCTGGCACATAAAGTACCCGATAGAGGGCAGCAACGACTTTATAGAGATCGCAACGACGCGCCCCGAAACGATGCTGGGCGATACGGCCATCGCCGTAAATCCCGAGGACGAGCGCTACACCGACCTTGTCGGCAAGTATGCCATACTCCCGCTCGTCGGAAGACGCATACCGATAATCGCAGACGAATACGTTGACCGAGAGTTCGGAACGGGCTGCGTAAAGATAACGCCCTGCCACGACCCGAACGACTTTGAGGTAGGCCTTCGCCACAATCTTGAGCAGATACTCGTTATGGACGAGAACGGCTGCATAAACAAGAACGGCGGCAAATATGAGGGACAGGACCGCTTCACCGCCCGCGAGAACATAGTAAACGACTTAAAGGCAGAGGGCCTTTTGGTGGATATAAGACCTCACTCCCATAACGTCGGCACCTGCTACCGCTGCGGCACCGTAGTGGAGCCTATGACCTCGAAGCAGTGGTTCGTTAAAATGGAGCCCCTTGCGAAGGACGCAATAAGAGTGGTAAAGGACGGCGAAGTAAAGTTCGTTCCCGAGCGCTTTACAAAGACGTATACAAACTGGATGGAGAACGTACACGACTGGTGCATCTCGCGTCAGCTCTGGTGGGGACACAGGATCCCCGCGTACCACTGCAAGGAATGCGGCCACGTTACCGTGTCAAAGACGGACGTTGATAAGTGTGAAAAGTGCGGCGGCGCGGTCGTACAGGATCCCGACGTACTTGACACCTGGTTCTCGTCGGCGCTCTGGCCCTTCTCCACGCTGGGCTGGCCCGACAAGACGGACAGACTCGACTATTTCTATCCCACGAATGTACTCGTAACGGGCTACGATATAATATTCTTCTGGGTAGCAAGAATGATATTCTCCGGCCTTGAGCATACGGGCAAGCCGCCCTTCTCAACGGTGCTCATACACGGACTTGTGCGCGACCAGTACGGAAGGAAGATGTCCAAATCCTTGGGAAACGGCATTGACCCGCTGGAGATTATCGAGAAGTACGGCGCGGACGCGCTGAGGCTTACGCTCATAACGGGCAACGCCCCCGGAAACGACCAGAGATTTTACATGGACAGGGTAGTGGCAAGCTCGAACTTCAACAATAAGCTGTGGAACGCGGCGCGATTTGTGCTTATGAACCTGAAGGTGGACGAATGCAGACTGCCCGAAAACCTGCAGCTTGAGGATAAGTGGATTCTTTCGAGGCTCAACACCGTCGTAAAAGAAGTCAACGAAAATATGGACAAGTTCGAGCTGGGCGTTGCGGCTCAGAAGGTATATGACTTTACATGGGACTGCTTCTGCGACTGGTACATAGAGCTCGTAAAGCCGCGTCTTTACGACTCAAACGAGAACGAAGAAACGAAGAAATCGGCGCAGTACGTGCTCTTATACGTGCTTACCAATATATTAAAGCTTTTACATCCCTTCATGCCCTTCATCACCGAGGAGATATTCTCCGCGCTGCCGCGTGACGAGGAAGTAATCATCACCGCGAAGTTCCCCGTATACGATGAGAAGCTCTCATTTATCGAGGACGAGCGCAGCATGGAGGCCGTTATGGAGGCAATAGGCGCGGTAAGAAACATCCGCGCCGAGATGAACGTCGCTCCGTCAAGAAAGGCGAAGATGACGATACTCACGAAGAATACGGCTCACTATGAAAACGGCAAGCCGTATCTTCAGAGGCTTGCGTCAGCGTCCGACATCACGGTCATTGACGAAGCCAAGGGCTATGCTGACGACGACGCCGTAAACGTAGTAACGGGCGACGCGAAGATATTCATCCCCTTAGGCGACCTTATCGACTTCAAGAAGGAGCTTGAAAGACTTAACGGCGAAAAAACGAAGCTCCTTTCGGAATTAAAGCGCGTTGACGGAAAGCTCTCGAACGAGAAGTTCGTTTCCAAGGCTCCGCCCGCGGTAGTTGAGGAGGAGCGCGCAAAGAAGGAGAAGTATCAGTCGATGCTCGACTCCGTAATGCAGTCCATAGCAAAAATAGAAGGAAAAGCGTAACTGCTTATCGGAAAAACGCTTCCGCCATAATGGCGGAGGCGTTTTCTTGTAAAGTATAAAATTCCATAAAATAAGGCTGTTTTCCGGTTGTATAGTTTTCATATTAGTGGTATAATATTATAAAATAATATGCGCAAGTGTATGTTTTTGTCTTAATTCGGCTCGGGTAGGCGGGATTTGAACGTTATTCCCGAAGCCGCTTTTTTGACAGAAGGATATAAACGAAGCCATATGAAAGGAATGGGTGGGATTTTCATGAGTAAAACGGTAAACAAAGTACTTTGTTTTCTTATCTGCATTTCGCTGCTTGCGGCCTTTCTGCCGGTTTTTGCGGCTCCCGCAAATGCTCAGGCAGAGCTTGAGGCGGCGAAGCCTGCCTTTACGATCCAGCCTAACAACGTCTCGATGGAGCTTACCGATGATTTCGGAGTGCTTTTCTGGCAGGTGAATTT
>JAFOLN010000177.1 GCA_017419325.1 Clostridia bacterium | reverse complement strand
GGCTTTCCGTCGGACGATGCCGCCTTCTTTGCCGCGTCTATTGCGCCCTCAGCCGCCGGTCTCTGACCTGCGGGGCGCTTTCCGGCCGGTCTTTGTCCGGGGGGACGCTGTCCGGGCGGTCTCTGTCCTGCGGGACGCTGTCCCGCGGGGCGCTGCATCTCAACGCCGCCCGCGCTTACGGCGCGCTGGCCCTTCTTCGAGCCTTTGCCGTCGGTTACGGCGGGTCTTTCGCGCTTCGGCTTCTCCATGAGCTTATCCGTGGACTTTAAGGGCGGCAGGGGCTTGAGCATCTTGCTTATGGCGATCTGCTGCAGACCTGCCAGGAGGTTTGCAACTGCCCAGTAAAGACCTACGGCAGCGGGAAGGATGAACGCGAAGTAAAGCGACATGATAGGCATGATGAACATCATGTATCTGCTGGTCTTCGCCATCTGTGCCGCCATGGGGTTGTCCTTGTCCTCCACAACGGGCATGACCTTTCTCGACATGAACGCCGTAAAGATACCGGTAGCCAGAGCCACGAACGGTATTATCCAGAGATTGTCCGCGCTTCCCACAAAGGTGGAAAAGTTCGTAAAGTCCGGCTTTGCGGGCGTTCCCGCAAGGTTCAATCCCAAAAAGTTAAAATTGATAAAGTCGAACGATGCCGCGTTGTCCACAATGCCGCTCATGGCGGAAGGAGCGTCCTTCATGGCGGACAGGACGGTCGACTCGTTTACCGAACTCTCAAGGCCGTATGCCCCTCTTAAGGCCGTTATCTGATCGTTCGACAGGCCGTAGAAGTATCTTAAGGGTCTGTATATGGCCTGATAAAGACCCATGATGACGAACATCTGAATGACCATAGGCAGACAGCCGCCGGTGGTCGATACGTTCTCGCGCTTGTAAAGCGCCATTGTTTCCTGTTGGATCATCGCTCTGTCGCCCTTATAGCGCTTCTCTATATCCTTGACAAGCGGCTGAAGACGCTGCATCTCGCGCTGGGACTTCATCTGCTTTAGGGTCAGCGGGAAAATACAGAAACGTATAACGACGGTCAGAATGATAAGTGCCAGGCCGTATGAGCCGATGAGGTGATAAAGCATGCTGAGTATCCATGCAAGCGGCCAGGCAAGTATCCCGAAAAATTCCATCATTCGGTTTTTCCTCCAAATCGGTTTGGATTTGAGTTTTTAAACGCCCTCTTTTCCCCTCAGGGAACGGGGTCGTATGTCCATCCGCTTTTATTGAAGGGATGGCACTTAAGAAGCCTCCGGATAGAAAGCCAGGTGCCCTTTAAGGCGCCGTATTTCTGTAAGGCTTCAACGGCGTACTGCGAGCAGGTCGGTCTGAACCTGCAGGTGGATGCGCCCTTTAAGGGAGAAATATACTTCTGATAAAATCTTACCATATAAATAAGAAGCACTTTCATTTCTTTTATCCCTCTTTGATATTCTGCCATGTGAAAACCTTCGGCGGCAATAACTGCCGCCACTTTTAAACCTTTTTAATAAATACGGGTCATGCCGTAAGCAGGCCGTTTTTCTTAAGAAGCTCGTTCATGCATAAAAGCACGTCGTCCATCTTCGCCGTAAGGGCGCGGGTGCGCCCCACTATGACAAAGTCGTAGCCCTGTCTGTGGGCGCCCATGGACAGGCGGTAGCTTTCCGAGATGAGCCTTCTTACGCGATTGCGCTTCACGGCGCAGCCAAGCTTGCGGCTTACGGTTATGCCGAGCCTGTTGTAATCCTTTTTGTTTTTGAAAACGTAGATTATAATAAATCTGCCTACAAGCGGCGTTCCTTTTTTATATGCCCGTTTGAATTCGTAGTTGCTTTTAAGCTTTACGATACGCATGACGCGCTCTTAGTGAGTCAGTCTCTTTCTGCCTCTTGCTCTTCTTCTTGCTATTACCTTTCTGCCGTTCTTCGTGTGCATTCTCTTTCTGAAGCCGTGCTCCATCGAACGGTGTCTCTTCTTGGGCTGAAACGTTCTAAGCATTTTTATACACTCTCCTTTTTATGAATATATGAGTAATATTGTGTGATAAAGCCTATTTTCACATAGCGTATTGATTATTATATAATATTTCATTTTTTTCTGTCAATATCTAATGTGACATTACATGACATCTTTTCTCCAAATCTCAAAATGTCCTTTAAATTTTTCCCGGGGTGTGATAGAATATAAGAGCATGGACAATGCACAGGAATATAATAAGGAGGGTATTATTAAATGTCCGATAACGGATATGCAGATTTCCTGATAAGTAAGCTAAAGACAGAGCGCCCCGAGGAATACGAGGCGCAGGAGGAGATAACGAAGAGGTTTTTAGACACGGTAAGCGAACGGCTCACCGCCATCGAAGCCGAAATGTGGATAAAGGGCTCGTTCGTGCTCCTCTATGAACGCGGGATATTCCTTCTTGCGTTCACAAACAGCCTGCAGTACGACACGGTACGCGATCAGAAGCTTGAAAAGCTCTCCCGTGTCACGGACTTTTTCACGAAAGAGAACGCATCCCTTTATATAATGAATACGGACGGCTCCGTATACGATGTAAAAGGGAAAAGAGACTTAAGCTACAACGACTGCCTTTCCGAAAGAAAACAGCCCCCCACAGAACCGCCCAGGCAGAAAAGCGACGTCTCTTCCATCGCGGAATACACCTTTGACACCTTCGTTGTAGGCGCGCAGAACCGCTTCGCTCACGCCGGAGCCTTCGCGGTAGCTGAAAATCCCTCGTTCAGCGCCCGCGCGGACAGCGAAAAGCAGGTGTATAACCCGCTGTTCATATACGGCGGCAGCGGCCTCGGAAAGACCCACCTTCTCCACGCCATTATGAACCGCATACAGGAAAAGTTCCCCGAAGCAAAGATACTCTACATAAAGGGCGACGAGTTCACGAACGAGCTCATACTCGCCATAAAGAACTCCGAGCAGTTCAGATTCAGAAACAAATACAGATACGTTGACGTCCTTCTGGTGGACGACATACAGTTCATCGCCGGAAAGGACATGACCCAGGAGGAGTTCTTCCACACCTTCAACGCCCTGTTTGAAGCGAACAAGCAGATAATACTTACAAGCGACCGCCCCGCAAAGGACATAGTCCTTCTTGAGGAAAGGCTTGCGAACCGCTTCGTATGGGGCCTTACCGCCGACATACAGCCCCCGGACTATGAAACGAGAGTGGCCATATTAAGCCGAAAGGCGGAAAGCCTCGGTCTGACGCTTTCAAACGAGGTCATGAGCTTTGTCGCCGAGAACGTAAGCCGCGACATCCGTCAGATGGAGGGCGCCGTAAAGAAAATAAAGGCGTTCGAGTCCTTAACGGGACAGCCCGTCACCGTCGCCAATGTAAGCGATATATTAAAGGATATGATAAGCGAGATAAAGGGCGCTCCCATAACGCTTAAGGATATTATAACCGCCGTGGCCGACTTCTACTCCATAAGCGAGGAGGAGATAACGAGCGTTTCAAGAAAGGCGAACATTGTATACGCCCGCCAGCTTACAATGTACCTTGCCCGCGAGCTTATAAAGGACGCGTCCCTTGAAAAGATAGGCGCGGTATTCGGAAAGAACCATACGACGGTGCTCCACAGCGCGAATAAAATAGAAGAAGAGATGCGCACGAATATGCGTCAGAAAAAGATAGTTGAGGATCTTATAAAGAACCTCACGGAGAAGTAAAAATCGCCGTGTCAAAATTGTTCAAACCGTTTGAACATACGTTCATACTCATCCACAGTTTGAACATGGGTTTTAAAACCTTTTGAACAGAGTCGGGACTTTTAAACAAAGCGTACCCGCGCCGTGTTAAAACCCGGAAAGGTTTTTACATATCCTTTGAACACGAAAAACAAGCCCCGCGCCTGCCCCCGTCCCCCTTTTAAACAGAATTGACACGACTACTTCTTACTACTGCCTATATTATTATTTTTATTATTATAATAAAGTAATATATTGGGTACGAAGATTGACCGGACGCCGCACGCTTTGTTCATAAGTCGGGAAGCACCCACCCCAAAGCCTTCCCCCTCTGGAACCACCCCAAAAAATCCGCTGCGCGTATTTTCCGGGGACCCCGGACGGAAGGTGTCTGCGAAGCAGACGGATGAGGTGTCACGCCCTTCCCTGCAAGCCGCAGGAAGCCTCCGGCTGTGTCATTCTGAGGCGAAGCCGAAGAATCTCAGACGCGAAGTTCTGACAATCCGGCAAGACTCAAAAACCGCTTAATACATATTTACAAAGCAGACGTTCTGATTTAACAACTTTTCTTTTCAGAACCACGGTTCTGAAGACTTTGGTCGCCTGCCGGCTGTGCGTAATTTTGGAAACAAAAGTACCAAATTTTCCGGGGTGCTGGCGGCTCCCCCGTCCCCACGCCCCTCGCTCTCGGGGTCGCTTCCGCGCCCCTTTCCGCGAGGCGTTACTTAATGCGGACTTAAAACGCGCCATTTATAGTCGGAATGAGGGCGCGTCTTCAGGTCTTCGAAGCTTTTCGCCATGAGGCATCATTCAAGACTGTTTTTCCACCAATTGGCGCTGTCGCGCCCGTGACTTCGGTTCCCGCTGGGGGTTATGCGGGATTTGGCAAGACGCTTTTTTAT
>JAFOLN010000176.1 GCA_017419325.1 Clostridia bacterium | reverse complement strand
GGCGTATAGCCGTTTACGCCCGTGCCCAGCACTATTATGCAGGGCGCGTCCTGCGCCCGCGGGTCCGTCTTTTCTCCGGAGATTATAAAGCACTCGGCTATAACGAGGCTTATAAGCCAGCAGACGAGCACGACTCTCCCCGCCCGAAGGACGAGCCTTGCGAAGGCGGAGCGTTTCGAGCGCGCGGCGGCGGCCGCCAGCGCAAGCGAGCCCGCGCCGAAGCAGAAAAAGAAGAATGCCCCGAACCGCGCCCCCGCAAGAAACAGACAGGCGACGGCGCATGAAAACGAGAGCACCGTAAGTATCGTAAAAAACGCTTTTTCGTGTGCTTTAGCCATTTTACCCTCCGTCGTTTTTTCTTTTGGACGAGCCCGGGACGCGTTTTGTTCGCGGCGGAGAATATTTTTTATATGACGCGTCCGTCAAACCGTATGCCCGCTTTCGCTTTCGCACGCCCTTTTATACTCTGCAATAAGCGTATCGGAAATATACTGCCGCGTCTCCCGGTTTATGGGGTGGGCTATGTCCTTGAATACGCCCTCGCCGTTCTTTCTCGACGGCATGGCGACAAAGAGCCTGCCGTCTCCCTCTATTATCTTTATATCGTGGACGGCCAGCTCGCCGTCGAAGGTGACCGACATCACGGCTCGGAGCCTGTTTTCGCGGGTCAGCTTCCTTATCTTTACATCAGTAATCCTCAAAACAATCTCTCCCGGCGATTTTTTTGCGAAAAAATAAAGTTTTTTCGCTTTAACTGTTTATATTTTCTTTACTATGCAATATAATATTCTTGGTATATTTTAATCACTTTTAATCGAAGGGAGACCCCTGTTTTGACTCACGAACAGTTAAAGGATGAACTTGAAGCGCATCTTAAAGACGCTAAACATATACATTTTATCGGCATAGGCGGCATAAGCATGAGCGCGCTGGCCGAAATACTTATACTTCGCGGCTACACCGTGACAGGCTCCGACATAAGGGAGAGCCGTCTTGTTGAGTCGCTCAGGGCGCAGGGCGCAAAGATAAACATAGGCCACGACTCCGCGAACGTGTTCGGCTCCGACGTGGTAATCTACACCGCGGCGGTTAAGGAGGACAACCCCGAGCGGGCGCAGGCCGCTTCCATGAACATTCCCTCCTATGAGCGCGCCGTGCTTTTAGGCGTTATAATGCGCGGCTACAAGCACTCCATAGGCATATCCGGCACCCACGGAAAGACCACCACCACCTCGATGATATCCCAGATACTTATAGCGGAGAACCTCGACCCCACCTGCCTTGTGGGCGGCGTTCTGTCCTCCATCGGCGGAAACATCCGCGTGGGCGCGTCCGACTATCTCGTAACGGAGGCCTGCGAATATGTTGACAGCTTCCTTTCCATGTCGCCCAACATCGCGGTCGTTCTGAACGTCGAGGAGGATCACCTTGACTACTTCACGAACGGCATTGAGCAGATAAAGGCGTCGTTTAAGGAATTCGTGGGGCTGTGCGGCCCCGCGGGGCTTGCAGTTATCTGCGGCGACGACAAAAACGCCCGCGAGGTGGCGTCCGACGCAAAGTGCAGAGTACTGCTTTACGGCATTGAATCCGACGGGCTCGACATCCGCGCGAAGAATATAAAGACGGGCGACAACCGCTGCCCCGAGTTCGACGTATATTATAAGGACGAGTTCTACGCACATGTGAACTTAAGCATCCCCGGCACGCACAACGTATTGAACAGCCTCGCCTGCTGCGGCGTGTGCATCGCCTTGGGCATTTCGCCCGAGGCCTACCGCACCGGCGTTGAGGGCTTCTTTGGCACCCGCCGCCGCTTCGAGCGCGTGGGCAAGATAAACGGCGCCGACATTATAGACGATTACGCCCACCATCCCACCGAGATACGCGCAACGCTCACCGCGGCAAAGTCGATGAACTACGATAAGATTTACTGCGTGTTCCAGCCGCATACGTTCTCGCGCACCATAGCGTTCTTCGATGAATTCATAGACGCGCTGAAGATCGCCGACGTGACTGTCTACGCGGAGATATACCCCGCGCGGGAGAAGAACCTCACGGGCATATCCTCCTACGACCTTGCCATCCGCGCGGAGAACGGGCTTTACTTCCAGAGCTTTGAGATGATAGCCCGCTACCTTAAGTCCGTCGTAAAGGAAAACGACCTTGTTATAACGATGGGCGCGGGCAATGTGTATGAAGTATACGAAATGCTTATAGGGAAGAAATAATAATAAACGGTAATGGCGGGCGCT
>JAFOLN010000175.1 GCA_017419325.1 Clostridia bacterium | reverse complement strand
TGAAGCGTTGACATGTTGTTTTCCTCCGGATTATATTATATTGTTGTTTTTTACGGTAATTATGCACAAACTAATGGTGCAAAGTAAAATATATCATAAAGATTTCATTTATGCAAGCATAAATAAAGACTTTTTTTAAAATCCGTTTATATTTTTGCGTTTTTTCGGGGCTTTGGCCGCCTGTCCCCCGCTTCGGGTCACCGGGAAGGCGTCCGGCCGCATATGTTTTTGAAATCCCGCCGCTCACCGGACAGTGCGCTCTCTTTCACTTTATGCAGGCAGATGATATTGTTTTTTTGCCCTGCGATTGACAAAAGTACGAAACCGTACTATCATTGATAACGGAATCTATGAAGGAGGTCTCCGTATGTCCGAAAAAATCAGAATACTTAACAAGTCCCTGTACCGCATAAACGAAGCTTATCTTTTGAATGAACAGAAGAAGAAAATATCCGATGCGGAACTGTGTATTATGTACGTCCTTGATGACGGGCTGCCGCATTCTCAGATTGAAATTTCACGGGAATGGTTCATCCCGAAGACCACGGTAAATACCGTCATCGGACACTGGATTGATAAAGGCTACGTTCGTGCCGCGGCGATACCCGGAAAACGAAGAGAACGGAACATAACCTTTACCGACCTGGGCAAAGCGTATTCGGGCGAATACCTCCCCGCCATTTATAAAGCAGAGGAACAGGCAATGAGGGAGACGGCAAAGCGATACTCCGACAGCTTTGTGGAAGCAATAGAATATTACGCCTCATGTCTTGAAAAAGCCTTCAGAGGCTCGGATGACACCGCCGGAAAGGATGACTGAAATGATTTATTACTTTTTTCTTGTACTGGCCATCCTTTTCGAGTGCGGCGGGACATACTTTATGAAGGTATCGGACGGATTCAGTCATTTATGGTCAAGCATAGCGTGCCTGTCTTTATACGGCGCCTGCTTTTTTGTTTTTTCCAAAGCGCTTAAGGGCATACCCCTGAGTGTCGCATACGCTTCATGGGGAGCATTGGGAATCGTGCTTGCAACGGCCGTATCCGCCGTTATCTTTCATGAGCCGATAAACGCGATGATGATTATCGGCATAATCATATGTATCGCGGGTGTAATACTTGTGAATATCGGTTCCTCTCACTGACCGTATAATCATGATATAGTCCGCACCTATAAAAAAGAGTAACCCACTGTGATGCTTTGGCTTTCGTCAAAGTCGCCGCAGTGGGTTATCATTCGGCCAAAGGGAAGCCTCCTTACGAAGTGCCTCCCCCCGGGCGGTCTTTTTTTAAAAGCTTCCCGCTTCTTATCTTAAGTTAAAGTAAGCGTCGCGTCCAAGATACTGAGCCGCGCCCTCAAGCTCCTCCTCTATGCGGATAAGCTGATTGTACTTCGCAACGCGGTCGCTTCTCGACGGCGCGCCCGTCTTAATCTGGCCGGCATTGAGGGCAACGGACAGGTCTGCTATCGTCGTGTCCTCGGTCTCGCCGCTTCTGTGGGAGATAACGGCCGTATAGCCTGCGCGGTTCGCCATCTGGATGGCGTTCAGGGTCTCGGTGAGCGTGCCTATCTGGTTGAGCTTTATAAGTATGGAGTTGGCCGTCTGAAGGTCGATGCCCTTCTTTAAGCGCTGGGTGTTCGTTACGAACAGGTCGTCGCCCACGAGCTGAACCTTCTTGCCGATGCGCTCGGTGAGCTTCTTCCAGCCGTCCCAGTCCTCCTCGGCCATACCGTCCTCGATGGAGATTATCGGGTACTTCTCGCACCAGTCAGCCCAGAACTCAACCATTTCGTCGCTGGTGCGGGTGATGCCGCTCTTCCAGAAGTAGTACGAGCCCTCCTTGCCTATCTTCTTCGCCTCGTCGTACATCTCGGTGGACGCGGGGTCAAGAGCTATCATGAAGTCCTCGCCCGGCTTAAATCCTGCCTTCTTAATTGCCTCAACGATGGTGGCAACGGCCTCCTCGTCGCTCTTTAAGTTGGGAGCAAAGCCGCCCTCGTCGCCTACGGCGGTGGAGTAGCCCTTATCCTTAAGGACGCCCTTTAAGGTGTGGAACACCTGCGCGCACCAGCGAAGAGCCTCCGCGAAGCTGTCTGCGCCCACGGGCATAATCATGAACTCCTGGCACGTTACGCTGTTGTCGGCATGCTTGCCGCCGTTTATTATGTTCATCATCGGCACGGGAAGCACACATCCGTTCACGCCGCCCACATAGCGGTAAAGCGGCATGTCGAGGGCTTCCGCCGCCGCCTTAGCGCAGGCGAGCGACACGCCGAGGATTGCGTTCGCGCCGAGTCTCGTCTTGTTCGGGGTGCCGTCAAGGGAGATCATCGTATTGTCTATCTCTATCTGGTCGAGAGCGTTCATGCCGATAACGGCCTCCGCGATCTCGCCGTTTACGTTCTCAACGGCGGTAAGCACGCCCTTGCCCATATAGCGCGACTTGTCGCCGTCGCGAAGCTCGCATGCCTCGAACGCGCCGGTGGATGCGCCCGACGGAACGGCTGCGCGTCCCACGAACTGGTCGTCTACTATTACCTCGACCTCAACGGTCGGATTGCCGCGGGAGTCAAGTATCTCACGCGCGAATACGTCGGTTATTTCAAGATAAGGTTTCATTTTTATATGCTCCTTTATATTATTTTTTTATTTTATCAGGCATTCTCCCGTCATCTCCGACGGTATCTCAAGGCCCATGAGCGTAAGCAGCGTGGGCGCAATGTCGCAGAGGCGGCCGTCCTTAAGTTCAAGCCCCTCCTTTGTTATGATGAGCGGCACGGGATTTGTGGTGTGCGCCGTAAAGGGCGAGCCGTCCGTGTCGTACATCTTGTCGCAGTTGCCGTGGTCGGCGGTTATCATGAGCGTATATCCGTTCTCAATGGCCGTGGGCACAAGCTCGTTTAAGCAGCTGTCCACGCAGGACACCGCCTCCACCGCCGCGGAATAAACGCCGGTATGGCCTACCATGTCGCAGTTCGCGAAGTTCAATACTATAAGGCCGTACTTTTTCATCTCAATGCGCCGCTTCGCCTCATACGTTACCTCAGGCGCGCTCATGCGGGGCTGTTTATCGTATGTCGCGACCTTCGGCGACGGGATGAGCATCCTGTCCTCGCCGGGGTAGGGCGGTTCAACGCCGCCGTTCAGAAAGAACGTAACGTGGGCGTACTTCTCCGTCTCCGCTATTCGGAACTGGTCTATGCCCAGCTTCGACACATACTGTCCCAGCGTATTGTGAAGGCTCTCCGGCGGGAAGGCCACGCGCACATTCGGTATGAGCGCGTCGTACTGCGTCATGCAGACGTAGTTAAGGTCGAGCCTCTCGCACTCGAAGCCGGAAAAGCCGGGATCCACAAGCGCACGCGTTATCTCTCTTGCGCGGTCGGGGCGGAAGTTATAGAAGATAACGGAGTCACCCTCGTCGATTCGCATGGGCTTTCCTATAACGCAGGGCACCACGAACTCGTCCGTCACGTCGGCGGCATACGAGGCCTCGATCGCCTCCGCGGGCGTATCGGCATGCGCGCCCTTTCCGTATACGAGGGCGTTGTACGCAAGCTTCAGCCGCTCGAAGCGGTTGTCGCGGTCCATGGCGTAGTATCTGCCGCTTACGGTGGCGATGCGTCCCACGCCTATCTTCTTTATCATCTTCTCAAGCTGCGAAATATATGTAAGCGCGCTCTTCGGGGGCACATCGCGGCCGTCCAGAAAGCAGTGTATTGCCACGTCACGAAGCTCAAGGTGCTTCGCAAGCCTTAAAATCGCGTAAAGATGGGTTATATGGCTGTGAACGCCGCCGTCGGAGAGAAGCCCCATGACGTGGAGCGTCTGCTCCTTTATCTTTGCCCTAAGCACGGCGCTTCGCAGGGCGTCGTTGTCGAAAAACTCGCCTTCCTCGATGGCCTTCGTTATGCGGGTAAGCTCCTGATATACGACGCGGCCCGCGCCTATGTTCGTATGCCCCACCTCGCTGTTGCCCATCTGACCCTCGGGCAGTCCCACCGCAAGGCCGGAGGCCTGACGCTCGCTGGGGGGATATTTTGAGAAGAGCTTGTCAAGACACGGCGTATAAGCCGCCTTTACCGCGTTTCCCTCTGTTTCGTCGTTAAGTCCGTAGCCGTCCATTATTATGAGCATTACGGGTTCTGTTTTTTTGTTTTCGCCTTTATTCACTGTCTGCCTGCCTCAACAATCTTTAAAAAGTCAGCGCTCTTTAAGGACGCGCCGCCGATAAGTCCGCCGTCTATGTCGGGCTTTTTAAGTAATTCCTCCGCGTTCTTCGCGTTCATGGAGCCGCCGTAAAGAATGCGCGTGCTCTCTGCCGTATCATCGCCGTAAAGAGACGATATAACGCCTCTTATGAGGGCGCATACCTCTTCGGCCTCGTCGGGAGTGGCCGTTTTACCCGTGCCTATGGCCCAGATGGGCTCGTACGCCACGGTCACGCACTTCATGTCCTCCTTTGAAAGCCCGAGAAGCGCAAGCTTTACCTGTATGCTTATATGGTCGCCCGTGATGCCGCGTTCGCGCATTTCAAGGCTCTCGCCCACACATACTATGGGCAAAAGGCCGCATGAAAGCGCAAGCTTTATCTTTTCGTTTACGGT
>JAFOLN010000174.1 GCA_017419325.1 Clostridia bacterium | reverse complement strand
TATGTCAAGGGGTATGACAACCTCCGGCGCGCCCTCCTCGAAGTAATTTTCGGCGCGAAGCTCGCTGTCTCCCTTCTCCATGCGGTATACGTTGGCCGTTATAAGGTCGCCGCAGAGCTTTAAATTCTCGCGGTCGCGGGCGTCGCCCAGCTCCGCAAGCTGGATGTTTAACTTCTTTGACGCACGCTCGATGTTGTTCGTTACAAGCTTATGAAGCTGCGCCGTGCGGCGGGCGTGTATGTCGGCCGCGTCCCGCGCGGCGTAGAACTCGTCCAGAAGGGCGGAAAACGACGGAAACTCCCGTTCCTCAAAGCGCGAGCCGTACTGACGTATGGGCGTGTAGGAAAAATAGGCGGGGCGTTTTGTGTCGCGCTCCGAAAGAAGAAACGGCACGGCTTCGCCGCGTTCGGCTTTTGAAAAATGCTCATGCGCTGCGCGGGAAAGCTTCATTATGCCCGCGTCTCCCGCTTCTCTGAGCTTTACGCCCGACAATCCCGCCCGAAAGGCTGTCTCCCGTGAAACGATTGGCGAAAGCCCCAAAAAGCAGTCAAGAAGCGCCTTTTCCGCCGTCATGTCAATAAAACGCTCCGCCGACAGCGCGGCATGTATATCCTCCAAAGACAGCCCGAAGGGATAGAGCTTGTCCTGCGGCGGCGGCGCTTCGTACACAAGCTTCGGCAAAACGAGGCGCTGGGAGCTTGTGGTCACGTCTACGCGCTTCATGGAGTCAATGATGAGCCCCTTTTCGTCTGTGAATATGACGTTCGAAAATCTGCCCATTATCTCTATTATAAGACTTTTTGGGACGCGGTCGCCCAGCTCGTCGTATGCCTCAAACCGTATCTCAAGGGCGCGCTCCACCCCGTTTTGCACCACGTCCGATATGCGCGCGCCGCTTAAGTGCTTTCGAAGCAGCATACAGAACATGGGCGCGACAAGCGGGTTCTCCCGCGTCTGCGACGTGAAATGCACGCGCGCGCTGTTCGGGTTTGCGCATATGAGGAGCCGCCTTGAGCCGCCGTTTGTGTGAAGCGAAAGTATAAGCTCGTCGCGCTGGGGCTGGTTTATTCTCTCTATCCTTGCCCCCGCGCATTCTTTTTTCAGTTCTCTTAAAAGTTCATAAAGAAAAATACCGTCAAGTGACATGTTTTACCTCTCTTTTATCCCCGGGTGAGCATTGCGGCCGCCTGCGCGCGCGTGATATGGCTCTTCGGTCTGAAGTGACGCGCGTCCATGCCGTTTATTATGCCGCGTCCCACGGCCCATTTCACCGCGTCGTATGCGTACCCGGATATCTCGGACGCGTCCGAAAACGAAAGCTTCGCGTTCTTGTCCGCGGCGGGACTGCCCGAAAGCCTGTAAAGCATAACGCAGAAGTCCTCCCGCGTTACGTTTTCGTCGGGACGGAAGCTCCCGTCCGTATATCCTTTTATAACGCCCGCGTCATTCGCCCATGAGAGCGCGTCCCAGTACCATGCCGAATACGGCACATCCTTAAACGCAAGCGTTCTTTGAGCCGCGGCGCTGGTTTCCGCCTGCCTCTTTAATACCGTGACCGTCATGGCGCGGGTAAGGCATGAGTCCGGCTCGAAGGCGTCGGCTCTTATGCCGTTCATGTATCCGAGGCTCACCGCCCTGTCCACGGCGGAATAATACCACGCGCCGCTCTCCACGTCAACAAATCCCATCGCGGCGTTTTTCATCATGGCAAGGCAGTATTCTATGGCGGCCGCGCGGTCTATGACGCCGTAGCCCGTTTCGTTGTCCCGCACGGCTGAGTCGGTGCGCTTCGCCGTCTTTTGTAAGATAAATCTTACCTGCGCGGGCGTTAAGTCCGGGTTTTTTTCAAACATATCCGCCGCAAGCGCGGAGACGTACGCCGTTGAGTATGACGTGCCGCTTACGCGCATAAATTCGCTGTCTCCGCCCACCGCCACCGTAATTATGTCAACTCCCGGCGCGGCTATCATCACGCTTTCGTTTCGCTGTGAAAATGTCGCCGCGCGTCCGTCTTTGTCCACCGCGCCCACGCCTATAACGCTTTCGTAGGCTGCGGGATAGTAAAGAAGGTTCGGGGCCTTCTCGTTTGCGTTGCCCACGGCGGACACCACCACCGCGCCCTTTTTATCCGCGTATTCCACGGCCGCCTGAAGGCTTCTGTCGTCCTGGGAGATGCCCGCGCTTATGTTTATAACGCGGCAGCCGTATGTGTCCACAGCGTCGTATATGGCGCGGCACATGAGCGTGACCATGGCGCCGGTCACCATTC
>JAFOLN010000173.1 GCA_017419325.1 Clostridia bacterium | reverse complement strand
TTCCGACGGGACCGTGGCGGTGTCAGGGGATGTGTCCCCCGACGCTCCCATCTGGGTGGCCGCCTACGACAAGAACGGCAGGATGACCAAAGTGACTCAATTGACAAAGCCCGGCACGGCCGACATTTCGGGTACAGACAGCTCAAGACTCTTCTGGCTGGGAGATGGCGCCATGCCTAAATGCGACAGCATACCCATAAAATAAATCCGTAAAACCTCAATCATCCCCCGGCACATCCGGGGGATTTCATTTTCCGTCACAGTCCCTATGCTGTCGGCGGCAAAGTTCTTTTGACCCCGCCATTATGAAGCAAATCCCAAAATTCAGACAAAAAGCGCACGAAAGCATGCCTTCGTGCGCTTTTTTTAGCATATAAAGCTTTGTTACTGCTTCTTTAAGAGGTCGCGAATCTCGGTGAGGAGCTCCTGATCGCGGGTAAGCTTTGCAGCCTCCGCTTCCGCGGCAGCCTTTGCTGCTGCTTCCTCCGCGGCGCGCTTTTCGCCGTCCACGCGGTTCCTTAACTTGTTGATAGCCTTGACGATAAGGAAAATACACAGCGCCACGAGGATAAAGTCGATAATCGACTGGATGAAAGCACCGTAGCCGAAAACGACCTCGGGCTTTATCACCTCTTCGCCGTCCATAACGGCAGGACTTATAACTACGCCGAGATCTGCAAACGAGATGCCGCCCGTGATGGGGCTGAGAAGCGGGGTTATGATATCTTCCACCAACGAGGTAACGATCTTCTGGAATGCCGCGCCGACCATAACGCCGACTGCCATATCCATTACGTTGCCGCGCATAATGAATTCTTTAAATTCTTTAAACAATTTTTCCTCTCTCCTTTACTTTTTTTAAAATTATAGCACACCTTGGAGAAAAAATAAATATTTAAAGAATAAAATATGAATGTTTTTTTAATGCCGCCTAATTGCTCATAAGCGACTCTATCTCATCGGGCGACAGCGCGGGATGGAGCGCGCAGTTAAGCCCCAGCGCGATCATCGATGACGCCGCCTCTATAAGCACGTCTATATTGTTGGGCGTAACGAAAAGCCCGGAGGCGTTCTCACCGCCGTCATCGCCGCGCATCACCGCCGAGGCGTCCATGACCGTGGGTACGCCTATTGATATGACGCTTACGCCAAGGGAGGCGCGGGATATCTCCCGCGCAGTGCCGCCCACGCCGCTCCCCGGAGCCACGCCCGTGTCGGAAAGCTGGAACGTGGAGGCGAGCCTCCCCGCCGAGCGCGCCGCGAGCGCGTCCACAACCACCACCAGAGCGGGCTTTATCGCCCCTGTGAGCACCCGTGTAAGCTCCGTGGTGTCAATGCCCGTAAGCCCCAGCACCCCCAAGGAAAGGACACAGACGCTTCTGAACGCGCCCCCAAGCTCCCCGTCCGTCACGAGATGGCGCGTCGCAAGCACCTTGTCCGCCGTGCGCGGCCCAAGGGCGTCGGGCGTTATGCGGCGGTTGCCGAGGCCTATCACCATGACGGCGTCGCCCGGGGAAAGCGAGAGCATTTTTGAAAGCTCCCCCGTTATCGCGCCCGAAACCTTTCTGTAAAGCGACGCTGAGTCGCGCCTGAGTCCCGGCGCTTCTATGGTCACATACGTGCCCGCGGGCTTCCCGATGCGCTCAGCGCCCCGCCCGTTTTGAACTATGACCCGCTTTACGTCATAGCCGTCGCCCCGCTGTTCACTGTATGTCACGCCCTCCATATCCTCCCCCGCTGCCGCAAGTGACTCGTGCGCCTCAAGCGCCAGATCCGTCCGCGCCGTATCCATATATTACGCTCCTTTGCTTTTTTTCATTATTCTTTGTAAAGCGCGGGACAAATATAGCTTTTCTGTGATAAAATATGCCCCGGACGGTCTTTGTCCCTCTGCACAAAGACGGGTCTTAAAAAAATCATAATAATATGAAAATTTCTCTTGATTTTTCGCAAGTGTTTTGATACAATATCAATTACTGATTAATGATACTTAGAGAATGGAGGTGGATTTTTTGCCGAATATTAAATCAGCCAAGAAGAGAGTTTTAGTTGCCAAAAAGAAGACGCTCCAGAATCAGATCCTCAAATCTAATCTCAAGACTACGCTCAAGAAGTTTGATGCAACTGTTGCCGAGGGCAACATTGATGCAATACATGAAGCTTACAGAGGAACGGTCAAGAAGATTGACCAGTCTGTTACGAAGGGCATTCTCCACAAGAACACGGCTGCCAGAAAGAAGTCTCAGCTGGCCGCCAAGGTCAATGCCGCAACCGCAAATGCGTAAATAATTGCGAATCAAAGCAGCTCCGACATAAGTCGGGGCTGTTTTTTCTTATCCCCCGCCCCGAAGGCGCAAAAAAGCGACGAAACTTGCGCTTCATCGCTTTTTCTCAAATTATACCCCGCCACGCCGTGTAATCATCATTTCTTTGACCCTGCTAATTGCAGGTGGGTATCCTCCTGCGGTCGTCATGTTCCCTTCGTCCGCGTAAGCGGGAGGTCTACATCTTACCGACAGAGCCGGAATCCCGTATTTTTGAAGTGTAGGTTCAAAAATATGACGACTATCACGCGCCAGGCAGGGATTTATTAAGTTTTAATGCTCTATCTCGAAATGGTCTTCGAGTTCATAATAATCGGCCAGACTTTCCTCGAACAGCGACAGCACCTCGCCGTACTCCTCGTCGTCCTCGATGGTGGCAAGTATCTCGTCGCCGTTTTCGTCCGTGGTCAGCTTCAGTATAAGAAGCAGATCCTCCTGAGCCAGTATGTCCTCCTCGCCCAGGTCGGCCTTCACCATGGCGAAATACGTGCTGCCGTTGAAATCCAGCGTATCAAGATGCTCATACTCGGCCTCTTCGCCGTTTTCATCTATCAGCGTAATAAAATCATTGCCGTAATCGTCGCTCATTATTCATACCTCCCGAAAAAAACGGCCGAAGCATCATCTGTTTACACTCATATTTTACTACACCTATCGAAAAGCGTCAACTCGCTTTCCGATAAAAAGTACAAACTGTCCGAAAAAAACTTTATTCCATTCCTATAAGATGGCTCACGTCGTTCTCCCTGAGCAGCTTTACGCGGCCGTCCGGGGATATGTCCATTGCCGTGACCGCCGTGTTCTTGCACCACACGCGAAAGCCCATGTCGCGAATCGGGATGTTGTGGACGTAGCAAAGAAAGGTCTTTATTGCTATGGCGTGGCTCGTTACGCATACTGACGCGCCGGGATGAGCCTTTACAATATCGAAAATCCTGTTCTTTATCCTCGTCTGAAGCTCCGTCGCGTTCTCCCCGCCGGGAATGTTTACAACGTCGGGCGCGGCATTGAAGCGTTCAAACTCCGCTTTCCTGTTCTCGAAAATCTCGCTCCATTCAAGGTCTTCCCACTCGCCGCCGTCTATCTCTCTTAGCTGCCTGTCCCGGATTATATCAATGCCTCTGTCCCCCACCACGGCTCTGGCCGTTTCGTATGCCCTTTTAAGGTCGGAGGAGTAGGCCGCGTCTATCACGATATTCTTGAAGCGGTCGCCGAGGCGCTCAAGCTGGAGCCGTCCCTTCGGCGTAAGGTCGCTGTCGAAATGGCCGTGGAACCTCTGCGCTGTATTGCCGGAGGCCTCCGCGTGGCGTATAAGATATATCCTTGTCATATGCGCCTCCCGTTACCACATTTTCGCCGAGCCCGTAAGCTCAGTCACGTCCTTTATGCCGTTGTCCTCCATGAACTTTTCAAGGCCGCGCTTTATCTCGATGGGCGCAAGCGGATTTACAAGCGCCGCGCTGCCCACGGCTACCGCCGACGCGCCCGCCATCATGAGCTCCGCCGCGTCCTCGCCGCGGGAAACGCCGCCCATGCCGATTATGGGAAGGCTCACCGTCTCGTAGACGTCGTGAACCATGCGCACCGCTATGGGGAATACCGCGGGGCCCGAAAGGCCGCCGGTGTTGTTCTTAAGTATGGGTCTGCGCGTCTTTATGTCTATGCGCATGCCGAGGAGCGTATTTATAAGGGACAGCGCGTCCGCGCCGCCGTCCTCTGCCGCCTTTGCGATTTTCTTTATGTCGGTCACGTTGGGCGAAAGCTTTATGATAACGGGCTTCTTCGATACCGCCTTAACGCGGCTCGTCACCTCATATACCGCCTTTTCGTCCACTCCGAAGGCTACGCCGCCCTCCTTTACGTTGGGGCATGAGATGTTCACCTCCAGCATGTCTACGTCCGCGTCGGAAAGGATGCGCGCCATCTCTTCGTATTCCTCCACCGTGGTGCCCGCCATGTTGGCGATTACCTTCACGTCGAAGCCGCGAAGGAAGGGCAGCTCGTCTTTTACGAAGCTCTCCACGCCGGGGTTCTGAAGTCCCACGGAATTGAGCATGCCCGAGGCCGTTTCGGCGGCTCTCGGAGGCGGGTTGCCCGCCTTGGGCTTTAAGGTAAGACCCTTCACGGATACGGCGCCCAGCTGGGACAAATCGAAAAATTCCGAAAATTCGCGGCCGAAGCCGAACGTGCCAGAAGCCGTGACGATGGGGTTCTTAAACTCCACTCCGGCTATATTTACGGCTGTACTTAATTTATTCACAGGATTACCTCCTTGGAATTGAAAACGGGGCCGTGCTTGCATACGTGGAGATAATCCACATCGTCGTCGGCGCTCTTTACGGCGCAGGCAAGGCAGACGCCGAAGCCGCAGGCCATGCGCTCCTCAAGTGAAATCCACGCCGGGATGTTGTACTTGCACGCAAGCGCGTGTACCGCCTTGAGCATGGGAAGCGGGCCGCAGGCGCATATCGCCTTGTAGTGATGATTTACAACAAGGCTGTGGGCCGCCGCAACCGCCGTGCCCTGTATACCGTATGAGCCGTCGTCGGTCGTTATGACCACCTCGCGGCATACGGCGGAGAATCTGTCGTGGCTTACAAGGTCGCGTGCCGACTTATAGCCCAGCACCGCGTCGCAGGACTTGCCCTTCGCCTTTGCCACCATATAGAGCGGGAACACTCCGAGTCCCCCGCCGATAAGCAGCACATCGCCCTCTATGTCGGTGTCAAAGCCGTTGCCCAGCGGGCCCAGCACATTTATGCAGTCGCCCGTTTTAAGCTGCGAAAGATATCTGGTGCCGCGTCCTTTTACTTCAAATATCATGCTCACGCGCGAGCCGTCCACATTATGTATGCTTATGGGACGCCTTAAAAAGGTGTCGTCGCCGCAGGCCACCTGCAGGAACTGGCCCGCCTGCGATTCCCTCGCAAGGGGCTCGCATTCTATTATTATTTCGTAGATGTTTCCTGCATGCCACCGCTTCGCGGCGATCTCTGCATTATACGTTGCTTTTGACATTAAACGGATAACTCCCTTCACAAATAAAGCCAATTATGCTTTTTGCCTTAATAAGCATATCATTAAGCCCTGCGCTTTGCAATAACGGCTTATCTTTTTGGCGAAACGCACAAAATACAGGGTGCGCACGGATGTTCTTTTTAATATGTATGGTTTTACGAAGGAAGTTATGCGGCTCTGCATAACGGCGCCCGGCCGCGGGAACAATAATGCTTATCGGAGGTGGTTTCTATGTCGGAGCGAAAAAATGCGGGTTCTTCGGCGCGGGATGTGTTCAGAGAGCACAGGCGGGGCGTAATTCTCAGGCGGGCGGCGGCCTTGTCCGCGGCGGCGCTGGCTCTTGCGGCGGTGTTCTTTTTCGGGAGCGCGGGGCTTCTCCCCCTCCCCGACATCATCGCCCGCCATGACGGCACGGCGGCGGCACAGGAGGAGGCCGCTTCCGCGTCTTCCGACGGTGTGACTGCGGAGGCTTCTGACACGGACGCGGCGGCGCTTTCCATAAAGGAAATAATAAAGGAGAACAAGCCCGCCGTCGTCGGCGTGGTGTCGAGCCTTTACAGGGGCACGACGCTTGTCGGGCGCAACACGGGCACGGGCATCATAATGACGCCCGACGGATACATTGTAACGAACGCTCACGTGGTGGAGGATTCCTTTGACCCCTCCGTTGTGCTTTACGACGGGCGGGAGTTTACGGCAAGCGTGGTGGGGCGCGACCGAAAAAGCGATCTCGCCGTGCTTAAGATAGAGGCGAAAGGCCTCACCTGCGCCGAGTTCGGAAACTCCGACGCCGTGGAGGAGGGCGACCTTGCGGTGGCCATAGGGAACCCCATGGGGCTTGAGCTTTCCGGCACCGTCACGGCGGGCATAATCTCCGCCGTGAACCGCGATCTTACGATAAACGACCGCATCATGACGCTTATACAGACGGACGCGTCCATAAACCTGGGCAATTCCGGCGGGCCGCTCATAAACCAGTACGGCAAGGTCATCGGCATAAATTCGGTTAAGATAGCCTCCTCCGACGCGGAGGGGCTGGGATTCGCCATACCGATAAACACGGCAAAGCCCATCATCGAGGACCTTATAGAAGCGGGGCACGTTAAAAGCCGCCCGGTCATCGGCATATCGGGTCACGACATCTCAAAGAGCGCCTCCGACTTTTACGGCGTGCCCGCGGGCGTGTATGTGGATTTCGTAAGCCCCGGCGGCTACGCGGCGGGGGCGGGGCTCAAGGAGGGCGACGTTATAACGGGGATAAACGGCAGGGCCGTCTCCGGCATGAGCGAGCTTAACCACGAAAAGGAGCGCTTCCGCGCGGGAGACGAGGTAACGCTCGACGTGTGGCGCGGCGGCGTGTCATTAAGGCTTCGGGTACGGCTTATGCTGGAGGAAAACGGATAACGTGGGCGCAAAAAGAGGGACTTCCCTCTTTTTTTGCGTTTTTTGACAATATACGCTGTGTTTTTTTCGGATTATTGACTAATTGAGCACAAGAATGTCACAAAATACTTATATATAAGTAATTGAATTTACGCCTCAAGGGTGATACAATTTTAAAAGCTATAGTTGTGATATACTCAGTATCATAATGTAAAAGTTTAGGATGAGAGGTGATTTGAATTGAAAAGAACCTTTAAAGGTGGCGCACATCCTCACGATTTCAAAGAGCTTTCAAAGGACAAGGCTATCGTGACTATCGACGCGCCTGATAAGGTGATCATCCCGCTGTCTCAGCACATCGGTGCGCCGTGCGAGCCGCTGGTGGCAGTGGGAGACCATGTAAAAATGGGACAGAAAATAGGCGATTCAAAAGCGTTTATTTCATCTCCGGTACACTCAAGCGTTTCGGGTACTGTGCTTGAGATAAAGCCGTGTCCCAATCCGCGGGGCGTTGAGGTCATGTCGGTCATCATTGAGAACGATCACCAGGACGAGCCGTTTGAGGATTTTTCGTTCAACGACCGTCTGGGCGAGCTTGACCGCGACACGCTCATCTCGCTCATACGCGAGGGCGGCATTGTCGGCATGGGCGGCGCGGGCTTCCCCACGTCGTCGAAGATAATCTCCTGCGCGGAAACGAAGATCGATTACGTAATCATAAACGCGGCGGAGTGCGAGCCGTATCTTACGAACGACTACCGCCTTATGATGGAGTACCCCAACGAGATAATCGACGGTCTTACCGCCATAACGAAGATATTCGACTCGAAAATATACTTCGCCGTGGAGGACAACAAGCAGGACGTTATCGACAGATATCAGGAAATGGTGAAAAACCGCAGCGATATCGAGATAGTGCCGCTTAAAACGAAGTACCCGCAGGGCGGCGAAAAGCAGCTCGTATACGCAGTATCGGGCCGCGTTATCCCTACCGGCAAGCTTCCCAGCGAGGTGGGCGCGATAATCATGAACGCGGGCACCGTATACGCCATCTACGAGATGATACAGAGAAGAAAGCCTCTTTTCGAGCGTATCGTCACGGTAACGGGCGACGCCGTGTTCTCGACGGCCAACGTAAGAGTGCGCATCGGCTCCACCTTCGATTATGTGCTTGAAAAGTGCGGCGGCTTCAAGGAAGAGCCCGCCAAGGTCATAATGGGCGGCCCCATGATGGGCGCGGCTCAGTACCGCACGGACATTCCCGTTGTAAAGACCACCTCGGGCATACTCTGCCTTACGAAAAAGAGCGTTGAGAAGCCCGAACGCACCTTCTGCATAAGATGCGGCAAGTGCATAAACGCCTGCCCCATGAACCTGCTTCCCGTAATGCTTTCCATGTATGCCGAAAAGAAGGATTACGAAAAGCTGGAAAAGTTCGACGTTATGTCGTGCATAGAGTGCGGAACGTGCAGCTTCACATGTCCGGGCAAGAAATACCTCGTTCAGAACATACGCGACGCGAAGGCAAAGGTTGGGGAAATCCGCCGCCGCCGCGCAGAAGAGGCAAAGGCAAAAAAAGAAGCCGAGGAAAAAAAGGCGTCTTGATCTTTCATGTTTCACAGATTGCCGTTATATACGGAGCGCTTTTTCGCCCGTATAAATAATCAGTAGGAGGCGTGAGTATTTGAATACAAGCTATGTCATGTCATCATCGCCGCATATGAGGTCGGATGAGACCGTAACAAAGATAATGCGCGACGTTATCATCGCGCTCGTGCCCGCAGGCGTTGTCGGAGTATATTTCTTCGGCCCCCGCGCCCTTATGCACATTATCATAACGGTGGCTTCCTGCCTTGTGTCGGAATGGGCATATAACAAGATAACGAAAAAAGGCTACAACACAATAGGAGACTTATCCGCGGTAGTCACGGGTATTCTCCTTGCATACAACCTGCCTGTGGCCGCGCCGCTGTGGATCGGAATAGTCGGCGGTGCGTTCGCGATAATCGTCGTAAAGCAGTTCTTCGGCGGTCTGGGACAGAACTTCATGAACCCGGCGCTGGCTGCAAGAGCGTTCCTCTTTTCATGGGCAGTCATAATGACTACGTGGACGGCTCCGCATACGGTGCTGCCGCTTTTCGCAACTCCGGCAACGGACGCGATAGCGACCGCTACCCCGCTCGTAGCTTTAAAGGCGGGCAATATACCCGATGCGGGACTCTTTAACCTGTTTATAGGCGATGTGGGAGGATGCATCGGCGAGACGAGCGCCCTGTGCCTGCTTATAGGCGGCGCGTACCTCGTTATCCGCAAGGTAATAACCGTGCGCATACCCCTTGCATACATACTGACGGTCGCAGTTCTTACGTTTATATTCGCGAAGGGCAACAACAATCTCGAATTCATGCTCTCTCACGTTTTAAGCGGCGGCCTTATGCTGGGCGCGATATTCATGGCGACCGACTACGCAACTTCTCCCGTAACTAAAAAAGGACAGATAATATTCGGAGTAGGCTGCGGTCTGCTTACGGTATTTATAAGATATTTCGGCTCATACCCCGAGGGCGTATCTTATTCCATTCTTCTTATGAACGCCTGCGTATGGCTCATAGACACCCATACGAAGCCGAAGGCGTTCGGAGAGGGGGATAAAAAATGAGCCAGGCCGTTAAAACGAAAAAGAAAAACGACAGCATCGCAAAACTGGGCATAATCCTTTTCATTATAACCTTCTGCGTTGCGCTTGTGCTCGGCTTTGTAAACTCCATCACGAAGGATCAGATAGCATATCAGGCACAGCTTGAGATAGACAACGCTATCGCAAGCATTTATCCCGACTCCACCGAAACTACCGAGCTTGCGGTCCCCGCAGACGTTGACAAAAAGCGCATCTCCTCCGTTTACGCCGCATACGGCGCGGACGGCGAGCTTATGGGCTTTGCCGTGGCTTCCTCGCCCAACGGCTTCGGCGGCGCCATCGATCTTATGGTCGGCGTGCTCCCCGACGGCACCGTAAAGAGCGTGCGCGTGCTCTCCACCAATTCGGAGACCCCCGGACTGGGCACCCGCGTTACCGAAGAGGACTTCATAACGCAGTTTGACGGAAACAAAGCGCCCATCGCCGTTATAAAGAACGCGCAGCCCGGCCCGTCCGAGATACGCGCGATCTCCGGCGCTACGATATCGTCAACGGCTGTGACCACCGGTGTAAACCTGGCAGTTGAGGTTGCCGCACAGGTTGCGGCGCAAGTAAATTAGGGAGGAGGCGCAGGATATGGCTAAAAATTTTAAAATAGGCGAAATGTTCAAATCGGGCATAATCACAAACAACCCGGTGCTCATGCAGACGCTCGGCATATGTCCCACGCTGGCAACAACCTCCAGCGTTGAAAACGGACTCGGTATGGGCGTTTCGGCAATGGTCGTACTCATTGCCTCGAACGTGGTCATCTCTCTTTTGAGAAAGGTGATCCCGAAAAAGATAAGAATAGCGGCTTATATCGTAATAATCGCGGGATTCGTTACGATGATAGACCTGATTTTAAAGGCGTACGGTCCCTCGCTTTCAAAGTCGCTGGGTCTTTTCATACCGCTTATCGTTGTAAACTGTATCATACTCGGCCGTGCGGAGGCGTTCGCTTCCAAGAGAACGGTGGGCGCGTCCTTCTTCGACGGACTCACCATGGGCCTCGGATTTACCTTCGCGCTGTTCATCATAGCAACGGTGCGTGAGATATTCGGCGCAGGCACGTTCTTAGGTCACGAGGTATTCGGCTCCGCGTTCCAGCCGGCGTCGATAATCGGCATGGCTCCCGGCGGATTCTTGGTGCTGGGTATAATCGTTGCCGTAATACAGCTTATACAGAGAAAAAAGAAGGAAAAGAAGGAGGGTAACGCATAATGCTGACTTCATTATTCCAGATTGCCCTCGGCGCGGTTCTCGTCGAGAACTTTATATTCAATAAGTTCCTCGGCTGCTGCCCGTTCTTAGGCGTTTCCAAAAAGGTCGAGACGGCCTCCGGCATGGGCATGGCGGTAACCTTCACCATGACTATCGCCTCCGCGATAACGTGGCTCATACAGCATTTTATCCTTGACGTTTTCGGGCTTGGATTTATGCAGACCGTCGTGTTCATCCTTGTAATCGCGTCCCTCGTTCAGTTCATAGAGATGGCGCTCCAGAAGATGATGCCCGCGCTCTACTCGTCGCTCGGTATTTACCTGCCGCTCGTAACGACGAACTGCGCCGTACTGGGCGTTGCGCTTCTGAACATACAGAACGACTACAACTTTATCGAATCCATCGTATACGGATTCACGGCTGCGGTAGGCTTTACGCTGGCCATCGTGCTGTTTGCATCCGTGCGTGAAAGACTTGAATACTCCGATATCCCGAAGAGCTTCGAGGGTCTGCCCATCGCGCTCGTAAGCGCGTCGCTTATGGCCATCGCTTTCATGGGATTCTCGGGTCTCAAGGTCGTATAGGAGGCGTGTATAATGAATATTGATGTTATGAGTATCGTATACGCCGTAGGAACGCTTGCAATACTCGGACTTATCTTCGGTATAATCCTTGGCATAGCGTCGAAGGCGTTCGCCGTTGATACCGACGAGCGTATAGGCGAGATAGCAGATACGCTCCCCGGCGCGAACTGCGGCGGCTGCGGCTTTGCAGGCTGCAACGCGCTGGCTTCGGCTATCGTTGAAGGCAAGGCGAAGCCCAACGCCTGCCCCGTTTCGTCGAACGAGACGTATGACCGCATAGCGGAAATAATGGGCATGGCTCCCGCGGAGAACGCCGTTCGCTACGGCGCGCGCGTAGTCTGCTCCGGCAAGAACAACATAGCGGCCCGTCTTAAGTATGAGTACGACGGCGTTACCGACTGCGTATCGGCAATGAGATTCGGCAACGGCACGAAGTACTGCGAATTCGGCTGCATAGGACTCGGCACCTGCGCAAAGGTGTGCAAGTTCGGCGCGATAAGCATTCAGGACGGCGTGGCTGTCGTTGACAAGGAAAAGTGCGTGGCCTGCGGTATGTGCCGCGACGCGTGCCCCAAGAAGATAATCGAGATGGTGCCCTACGACAGCAGCATCTTCGTAATGTGCCACTCCCACGACAAGGGCGCGGCCATGAAGGAAAAGTGCACTGCCGGCTGCATCGGCTGCCGCATGTGCACGAAGGTATGCCCCACAGGCGCGATAACCGTCACCGACAACCTTGCAAAGATCGATTACGAAAAGTGCATCGAGTGCGGCAAGTGCGTTGAGAAGTGCCCGAAGAAGATAATAAAGATCGACACCGATAAGGCAGTTTTCTTCAATAAGGAAAACGAGCCAGTATCGGTGACGCCGAAAAATTAACGGCTGAAATAAAAAGGCGTGACCCCGTGGGTCACGCCTTTTTTGTCCCTATAGAAAAAAGACAGCAACGGATTTGCCGCGCTGTCTTTTTTCTTAAATAATCCCTTTAAGGGAGGCGTGCGGGCTTTTCACGGCCCGCATTTTTTATCTTATATATCAGCTATATTCACCATTTCAAGCTCATGCGCCTTCTTGTCAAGGTGCAGGCACTCCACAACGGCGTTGGCCGTATCGAAGGAGGTGAGGCATACGACGCCGCGCTCTACCGACTTGCGGCGGATGCGAACGCCCTCTCTCTGGGGCTGTCTGCCGTGGGTAGAGGTGCTTATAACGTAGTTTACCTTGCCGCTTTCAATGAAGTTCAAAACGTTATCGTCCTTGTCCTCGCTTATCTTCTTTACGCTGGTGGCGTCTATGCCGTTCTGACGGAGGAACCTTGCGGTGCCGCCCGTGCCGTATATGGAGAAGCCCATATCGACGAACTTGCGCGCCAGCGCGGAAAGCTCCGGCTTATCCTGATCCCTTATGGAGAAGAGCACGCCGCCCGTTCTGTTGAGCTTATATCCGCTGGCGGTAAGGCCCTTAAGGAGCGCCTCGTCAAAGGTGCGCGCAAGGCCTAAAACCTCGCCCGTGGACTTCATCTCGGGGCCGAGCTGGGTGTCAACGTCGTGGAGCTTCTCAAAGGAGAATACGGGAACCTTTACGGCAACATAGTCGCTCTCCTTATATATGCCCGTGCCGAATCCGAGGCTCTTTAACGGCTCGCCTAAGATGCAGCGCGTCGCAAGCTCTATCATCGGGATGTTCGTTACCTTCGAGATGTAAGGCACCGTGCGCGACGAACGCGGGTTTACTTCTATAACGTATACCTTGCCGTCATATACGACGTACTGGATGTTAAGAAGGCCGAGCACCTTAAGCTCCTTTGCGAGGCGGGCCGTATATTCAACTATGGTCTTCTTCGTCTCGTCCGACAGGCTGTACGCCGGATATACGGAGATGGAGTCGCCGGAGTGAACGCCCGCGCGCTCAAGATGCTCCATTATGCCGGGGATGAGGATGTCCTTGCCGTCGCTTATGGCGTCTACCTCTACCTCCTTGCCCATCATGTACTTGTCGATGAGTATGGGGTGCTCCTGAACCTCGCGGTTTATGATGCCCATGAATTCCTTCACGTCGTCGTCGTTATACGCGATTACCATGCCCTTGCCGCCGAGAACATAGGAGGGGCGCACAAGCACGGGGTAGCCTATGTCGTTCGCCGCCGCGAGCGCCTCGTCCAGCTTGAATACGCTTGCGCTCTTCGGTCTCGGTATGCCGCATCTTTCAAGCACGCCGTCGAATATCTCTCTGTCCTCCGCCGCGTCTATCATGTCGGGCTGGGTGCCGAGAATCTTTACGCCGGAGTCCTTTATATGCTGTACAAGGTTTATGGCCGTCTGACCGCCGAACTGCACTATCGCGCCGTCGGGCTTCTCCGTTTCAAGTATGGAGAGCACGTCCTCGCGGGTCAAAGGCTCGAAATAGAGCCTGTCGGAGGTGTCGAAGTCGGTGGATACGGTCTCGGGGTTGTTGTTTGCGATTATCGTCTCGTAGCCCAGGTTCTTAAGAGCCCATACGCAGTGTACGGAGCAGTAGTCGAACTCTATGCCCTGGCCTATTCTTATGGGGCCGGAGCCGAAAACGAGTATCTTCTTCTTGTCGGAGGGGCGCGCCTCGTTGTCCTCGTCGTAGGTGGAATAGTAGTACGGCGTCTTCGCCTCTATCTCGCCCGCGCAGGTGTCGACCATCTTGTATACGGGCTTTATGGGAGCCTTTATCTTCTCGCCCGAAAGGTTTTCTATGGTGCTGTCCAAAAAGCCCATCTTCTTTGCCTCGCGGTAAACGCCGGGGGTAAGAAGCTCGTTTTCAAGCATGTATTCCATGTTGATAAGGCCCTGAAGCTTATGAACGAACCATCTGTCCATCTTCGTAAGGTCGTATATCTCATCGATGGTCACGCCGCGCCGCAGTGCCGCGCAGATGTAGAAAATGCGCTCGTCGTTGCACTTCTTTATGCCTTCTATTATCTCGGGAAGCTCCATCTCCTCAATGTGGGGCATGTACATGCGGTCAAGCTTCAGCTCTATGCAGCGAACGGCCTTCATGAGCGCCGCCTCGAAGCTGTCGGCTATGCACATTACCTCGCCCGTGGCCTTCATCTGCGTGCCCAGCGTTCTGTCGCCGTATACGAACTTGTCGAAGGGCCACTTGGGGAATTTAAGTACGATATAGTCGATGGACGGCTCGCTCGATGCGAAGGTGGTGCCCGTTACGGAGTTCTTTATCTCGTCAAGATTGTAGCCTATGGCGATCTTCGACGCAACTCTTGCTATCGGATAGCCCGTAGCCTTTGACGCAAGGGCGCTTGAGCGCGATACTCGCGGATTTACCTCTATTACGGCATAGTCAAAGCTGTCGGGGTCAACGGCGAACTGCACGTTGCAGCCGCCCTCAACGCCCAGCGCGCATACTATCTTCAGAGCCGAGGCGCGAAGGCGCGCGCACTCCATGGCGGAGAGCGTCTGAGTCGGAGCCACAACTATGCTGTCGCCCGTGTGGACGCCTACGGGGTCCACGTTTTCCATGTTGCATATGGAAATGGCGTTGCCCGCGCTGTCGCGCATTACCTCATACTCTATCTCCTTCCATCCGGCCACGCACTTCTCTATGAGTATCTGACCCACGCGGCTGGAGCGGATGCCCACCTCGGCTATCTCACGAAGCTGCGCCTCGTCGTTCGCGCGGCCGCCGCCGGTGCCGCCCATGGTATACGCGGGGCGCACTATAACGGGGTAGTCTATTTCCTTTGCGAAGTCCACCGCGTCCTCGATGGTCGTTACGACCTTAGACGCGATGCAGGGCTCGCCTATCTCCTCCATGGTGTCCTTGAACGCCTGACGGTCCTCCGCCTTTCTTATGGTGTCCACCTTTGCTCCGAGGAGCTTCACGCCGTATTCGTCCAAAAATCCGCTTTCGGCAAGCTCTATGCTTAAGTTAAGTCCCATCTGACCGCCCAGGTTCGAGAGCACGGCGTCGGGTCTTTCTATCTCTATTATCCTCTTTAAAACGTCTATGTTGAGCGGCTCAAGGTATATCTTGTCCGCCATATGCTTGTCGGTCATTATGGTCGCCGGATTGGAGTTTACCAGAACAACGCATATGCCGTCCTCTTTAAGCGCCTTGCAGGCCTGCGTGCCGGCGTAGTCGAATTCCGCCGCCTGTCCTATGATTATCGGTCCGGAGCCGATAACGAGTACTTTTTTAAGTTCCTTGCGAAGTGGCATTTTACTTTCCTCCTAACCTTTGAGCGAGTCTAAAAATTCGCTGTATACATAACCGGTGCCGTATTCCTTCGGGTAGCCGTCGGGATAGAACTGCACGGTCTTTATATTCTTTTCGGGGTAATCAAGTCCTTCAACGCAGCCGTCGTTCTGACATACGAAGGAGACCTCTGCGCCCTCGGGGAGCGCGTCCGCGCACACCTCGTATACGTGGCTCTGCTGCGTGGGATAAACGCGGGACGCCTTAATGTCGCGCACGGTGCAGGACGCGCTTCTGTGCGCCTTGTCCATCTGCTTTATCTTTCCGCCCAGCGCCGCCGCAATCATGAGATGACCCATGTCGACGCCCAGCGTGGGAAGCCCCAGGGCGATGAGAGCCTTCACCCTCTCGGTATACTTCTTTATGCTGTCCTCAAGCTCGCCCGCGCCGCCCGCTATTATGAGCGCGTCAAAGTTCATGCGGGCGATATTGTCAACGTCGCTTCTCGGCGGATATACGGTGACCTCAGCGCCCTGCGACGTGAAGGCGTTTATAACGCTTTTCTTCGTGCCGAAATCGTAAAGCGCAATGCGGCACTTCGTCTCCCCCTCGGGTCTGTATACCTCGGGGAAGTCGCCCGTCATGCCAAGCACGCCGAAATCGAGGGGCGTGCATTCAAGGATGAAGCCCACCTCTTCAAAATCGATCTTGTCGTCCGTTGCAATAAGCGCGGCGCGGATGCGGTCGCCGTTTCTCAGCCTCTTTACCAGCGCGCGCGTATCTATTCCCTCTATGCCGACTACGCCCTTCTCCTTCATCAGCTCGGAAAGCGTACCCTCCGAACGGAAGTTGCTGGGATAGTCCACGTATTCCTTGACTATAAGGCCCGTTGCGCAGAAATCCGTGCCGTCCTGCTCGTTCACGCCGTAGCTGCCCACCATGGGGTACGTCATTATAACAAGCTTATTCTGATGCGCGGGGTCGCATAATACCTCCTGATATCCCGCCATTGCGGAATAGAAGACAAGCTCACCCGCAGCGTTTGCCTCCGCGCCGAACGAACGGCCGTAAAATCTTTCTCCGCTTTCAAGCACTAAAACCGCCTGCATACCGTTTACACTCCTTTATATCATTTATACTTGATTGGCGAAGGGCTTTCAGCCCAGCGCCGCCGTTATCTCATCTCTCATGCGCACGGCCTCGTCTCTTGCCGCGCGGGCGAAGTTTACAGAGTCGCCCGTCTTTTTATATGCGCACATTATGGCTCTCGACGAATTTATCACCGCGCCGAGGCCGTCCTCATTGAAGGCGTTCACAACGTCGGCCGCACCCGCGCCCTGCGCGCCGTAGCCCGGCACGAGGAAGTACGCCTTCGGCATACGCTTTCTTAACACCTTCTGCATCTCGGGGTACGTCGCTCCCACGACCGCGCCCACACAGGAATAGCCGTATTCGCCGATAAGCCCTTCGCCCCAGCCGTTTACCATGTCGGCCATCACCTCATATACGGGGCTTTCGCCTATCTTTTTGTCCTGAAGCTCGCCGGATGAGGGGTTCGACGTTTTTACAAGCACGAAAATGCTCTTTTTATGTTCGCGGCACGCCTCCGTAAAGGGGGTTATGCCGTCGGTGCCGAGATAGCCGTTTACGGTTATCGAATCCGCGCCGAACGCGGGTATAAGCTTGCCGCCCACGTCCGCGCCCGAAAGGTACGCGCCCGCGTAAGCCTTCGCGGTGGAGCCTATGTCGTTTCGCTTTACGTCAACGATGACGTAAAGTCCCTTGTCTTTTGCGTATCTTACGGTCTCATCGAGCACTTTAACGCCGCGCCAGCCGTAAAGCTCGTAATATGCCGACTGGAGCTTCACCGCCGCCACCACGTCGGAAAGCTCGTCAATTAGCGCGGTGTTGAAGCGGTATATGGCCTTGGATGCTCCCTCAAGCGTCTCGCCGTACTTTTTAAAGCACTCTGTCGTTATGTGCTCCGGCACATACGAAAGAAGAGGGTCGAGCCCCGCCACCGTGGGGTTGTTTTTCTCTTTTATCTTTTTAATAAGGACATCTATCGACATATTTCCTCCTATATCATTTCACTTTTATATACAAGCTCTCCGTTCGATATGGTGCACAGCACGCGGCCGCGAAGCGTCATGCCGTCGAAGGGAGTGTTTTTCGATTTTGACGCGAAATTCGCACGGTTCACCCTGTGCTCCTCCGTGTCGAATATCACGATGTCGGCGCGGCTTCCCGTGGTGAGGCTTCCGCCCTCTATGCCGAGGATTGCCGCGGGATTCGTGCTCATTAAGCGGATAAGCTTTCTTATGCTCATCTTCCCCGCCGCAACGAGATACGTATAGCATACGGGCAGCGCCGTTTCAAGGCCCACGATGCCGAAAGCGCCCTTTGAAAGCTCGCCCTTGTCCTCCTCGGAATGGGGCGCGTGATCCGTCGCTATCGCGTCTATCGTGCCGTCCCTTAAGCCCTCTATCACCGCGTCCACATCCTCCTGGGTGCGAAGCGGCGGGTTCATCTTTGCGTTTACGCCCAGCTTCATCACGTTGTTCTCCGTAAGGGAAACGTAATGCGGCGCGGTCTCGCACGTTATGTTGGGGTTAAGCGTCTTCGCCCAGCGTATGGCCTCAACGGATTCCCTGCAGCTTACGTGGGCTATATGGAGCCTGTTTTTCTTCGGTATGGAGAGCATAACGTCCCGCGCCACCGCCATATATTCCGCCATGCGGGACATGCCGCGAAGGCCGAACTCGGACGATACGCGTCCCTCGTTTATAACGCCGCCGTCCACAAGGCTTAAGTCCTCGCTGTGGGCTATGGAGAGGATGTTGTTGTCGTCCGCGCTTCTTAACACGTCGAGCATCATCTTTGAGTTCTCAACGGGGCGGCCGTCGTCCGACACGGCGATGGCTCCCGCCGCCTTAAGGGCTTTTATGTCGGTCATCTCCTCGCCCCTAAGCCCCTTCGTCATGGCCGCCACGGGATATACGTTCACATGGGTCTCAAGCGCCTTGTCCTTTATATATTTTACGACCTCGGGCGTATCGCAGACGGGCTTCGTGTTCGCCATGCAGGCTACCGACGTAAAGCCGCCCTTTAAGGCCGCCCTCGCGCCCGTTATGATATCCTCCTTGTATTCAAATCCGGGATCGCGGAAATGAACGTGCATATCTATAAAGCCGGGCGCGGCGATGCAGTCGGCGCCGTCTATCACGGTGTCCGCCTTTTCGTTTATCGAAAGCGCCAGCTTCTTTATTTTTCCGTCCCCTATAAGTATATCGGAAATGCGGTCAAGCTTCTGCGTCGGGTCAATGACCCGCGCCTTTTTTATAAGTATAGTCATAAAAAACCTCCTTAAAGCTCCTATGAGCAAAGCTCCACTCTGTTTTCTTCACCCTCATTTGAAAGATATACCCTTATATCCTCCGCCGCCGACGTGGGCACGTTCTTTCCCACAAAGTCGGCGCGTATAGGAAGCTCCCTGTGTCCGCGGTCGATAAGAGCCGCAAGCTGGATAAGCCTCGGGCGTCCTATATGCATAACGGCGTCGATAGCCGCGCGCACGGTGCGCCCCGTGGAAAGCACGTCGTCCACGAGTATAACGGTCTTATCGTCTATATCGAAGGCGATGTCTGTATTGGTGCCCTCGGGAATGTCGCGCCCGCGCACGTCGTCGCGGAACTTCGTCGTGTCGATAACGCCCACCATCACCTGCGCGTTCTCGCTTTTCGATATGCGCTCCGCAAGCATCCGCGCCGCCGCCACGCCGCCGCTGTATATGCCGATAAGGCATAAGTCCTGCGCGCCGCGGTTCTTCTCGATTATCTGATACGATATCCTTGTAAGCGCGCGGTCTATCGCCTGCGCGTCCATCAGCACCTTTATATCCATGCTCTCACCTCCCGCATAAAAAAATCCCCTTGTCCGCAAGGAACAAGGGGTTAAACATCCGCCGAAATACGCATAAAAAAGCGTTTGTATAACAACCTTATCGGCCTCACGGGACCGATTTAAAGGATTTTTTATTATGATACACCCATTTCCCCTCAAAGTAAAGCATTTTAAAAAAAATATTTATAAGAATTGAAAAGCGCCCTCGCTTTTTGTATAATTATAAGCACATTATCATATTAAATGTAAGCTTTGGAGGAATATTCGGATAAAGCCACGGGGAGCTTTTTTAAAGGAGGAGTTATAAATGGGCTTATATATAGAGGAGGTACTGTCCGACGAACAGCTGAAAACGGCGGCCGCCCTCGCAAAGGAGATATGGCACGAGCATTTCACCCCCATCATAGGGCGGGAGCAGGTCTTATATATGCTTGACAAATTCCAGTCCTACGACGCCATGAAGCGCCAGAGGGCGAGCGAGGGGTATACATATTATCTTTTTAAGTGGGACGGCGAATACGTGGGCTACTCCGGCATAGCCGTTCACGGCGACAGGCTCTTTTTAAGCAAGCTTTACGTTAAAAAGGAGGCGCGGGGACGAAAGATATCCCGCATGGCCGTGGATAAATATAAGGATATCTGCAAAGAAAAGCAGCTTCGCGCCATTTATCTTACGGTGAATAAGTATAACTTCGCAAAGGACGTATACACCGCGCTGGGCTTTAAGACCATAGACAGCGTAAAGACCGACATCGGCGGCGGTTTCTATATGGACGACTATATAATGGAGCTTGAGGTTTAATAAAATAATATAGAAAGAAGGCAGAAAAATGGCATATGAGTACATGACGCTTAAAAAGCAGGGACGCACGGCTGTTATAACCTTTTGCCGCCCCGAGGTGAGAAATCAGATAACGAATGAGCTTATGGCGGAGCTTCACGGCATCGTTAAGGAGCTTGAGACCGACCGGGAGCTTCGCTCCGTTATAATTACGGCCGAGGGCAAGGCGTTCGCCGCGGGAGCCGACCTTAATATGCTTTTAAGCTTCTCCGTCGTGGAGGAGCGGGCCTGCTCGGCTATGGGCCTTGAGGTGTGCCGCGACATCGAGAACTCACAGAAGGTATACATCTGCGCCCTTAACGGCTACGCCTTCGGCGGCGGGCTTGAGCTTGCCATGGCCTGCGACATACGCATAGCGTCGGATAAGGCGATATTCGGCCTGCCGGAGACGAAGGTGGGCATTATCCCCGGCTACGGCGGCACGCAGAGGCTTTCGCGCCTCGTGGGCTTCGGACGCGCAAAGGAGATACTCCTCACGGGTCGCAACGTGGACGCGGCCGAGGCGGAGCGCATTGGGCTTGTTAATTTTATCGTGCCCGCGGATAAGGTAATGGAGAAGGCGCTTGAAGAGGCGGAGCTTCTTTCAAAGAACGCGCCCATCGCCATGGGACTTGCAAAACAGGTCATGCTCTCGGACGTGACCACGGGACAGGCGGCGGCATCCCAGATGCAGGCGAACGCTCTCGCCATAGCATATTCCTCCGACGACGCAAAGGAGGGCATGCGCGCTTTCCTCGAAAGACGCGAGCCGCAGTTTAAAAATAAGTAAGGATAAACACATAAACAGGGCTGAAAGCCGAGGCTTTCAGCCCTGTTTTTTTATGCTCAATTATGCACTATATCCGAAGAAAAGCCGCCGCGGGTTCGCAAGTTAATCCCCGACTGAATGAGTTATCGGGCAGTTTTAACGAAAAAAGCGACGGCTTATATGGATAACATATCACAGCCCTATGGAAAACGCAACAGTCAATTTCCCATGAAGAACGGCTACATTTTCATATAGCCCGACATCATGCAGGCTCCCGCCGCGGGCGTCGCTTTTATTTCATCCAGCGTTTTTTTGTTTACGCCGCCCAGGGCGTACACGGGGAGCTTTACGCATTCGCACATTTTCGTAAGCCACGCCGTGCCCTTTTCGGGCATTCCGGGCTTGCAGTCGGTCTCGAACACGTTGCTTGCGGTGATATACGACGCGCCGAGGCTTTCCGCCTCACGCGCCTCCGAAAAATCATGCGTTGACGCGCCCACAAGCGAAAACTCCTTTGAAATATCCGGGTTTTCCCTCAGCACGGGCATGGGCAGATGAATCTTTTTATGCCCGAGCCGCCGCGCCGCGCCCACGAACGTATGAAGCACGCATTCTATGCCCGCCTCGTCGCATACGGCGATAACCTCACGCGCAAGCGCCTCATATTCGTCCTCCGGCATATCCTTCTCCCGAAGGATGAGCATATCGGGCCGCTTTAAGGCGGCTATGCGCCTTATCTGGGCGCACAGGTCATCGCACTGCGTCCTGTTCGTTATGGCTATAAGCTTAAACGAGGACATAGTCGTTCATAACGGGCTGAAGCCCCATCTCGCGGATGCGCGCGAATACCTCGTCCACGTTTCTGCCGTCGGCTATCTCGAACTGGTCGTCGCCCTGAGCCTCGTCGTTTGAGTGCTCGCCTATGCCGGTGCTTACGCCCGCGGAGATCTTCGTTGCCGCAAGACCTATAACGTGGTCTCTGAATTCGGCGCGTTCGCGGGTCGATATGGTCATGCCGGCGAAGGGCATGAATATGCGGTAAGCGCACATTATCTGAAGAAGCTGGCGCTCATGAACGTCCTTCGGATTTATCTTGTCGTTGTTCACGATGGGGCGAAGGCGCGGACAGGAGAAGGATATCTCCGCATGGGGATACTTTCTCTGAATAAGGTATGCGTGCATGCCCGTAGCGAAGGCGTCCTTTCTGAAGTCGTCAAGGCCCAACAGCGCCGCGAAGGCCACTCCGCGCATGCCGCCGCGGATGGCGCGCTCCTGCGCGTTTATGCGGTACGGGAACACGCGCTTATGACCTGCCAGGTGGAGCTTTTCGTATTTGTCGGAGTTGTACGTCTCCTGGAACACGGTAACGAAGTCGGCTCCGCATTCATGGAGGTACGCGTATTCGTCGGTGTTCATGGGATATACCTCGATGCCCACGTTCTTGAAATACTTATGGGCTATGCGGCATGCCTCTCCGATGTATTTTACGTCGCTCATCTTGCGGCTCTCGCCCGTTAAAATGAGTATCTCCTCAAGGCCCGTCTTTGCAATGGCCGCCATCTCCCGCTCTATCGCCTCGAAGTCGAGCTTTGCGCGCTTTATCTTGTTTTTGCAGTTAAAGCCGCAGTAGATGCAGTAGTTCTCGCAGTAGTTTGAGATATATATGGGCGTGAAAAGATATACGGCGTTTCCGAAGTGCTTTCTTGTCTCCTCGCGGGCGCGGGCGGCCATCTTCTCAAGGAAGGGCTCGGCCGCGGGTGAAAGCAGCGCCGCGAAATCCTCGGGGTAAAGGCTCTCCTTTGACAGGGCGCGAAGCACGTCCGAGGCCTTGTACTGCGTATAGTCATAGCTTTCCATTGCCGCTATTACCTTGTCGGCGATGTCCGACTCGATTATCTCCATGCCGGGCATATATTCCATATGATTCGTTCTCTTTTCCATGGTCAATCGCTCCTTATTCCTCTAAAAATCCCGTAAGCGGCGAGGACGCAACAGCGCCTCTCTGCACTACTCTGCCGAGACCCGACAGGTAAGCCGCGCGTCCCGCTTCTATTGCGGCCTTGAACGCGCCCGCCATCGCGGGGATGTCGCCCGCCGTTGCTATCGCGGTGTTGGCCATTATTGCGGCTGCGCCCATCTCCATGGCCTCGCATGCCTGGCTGGGACGGCCTATGCCCGCGTCAACGATGATGGGCAGGTCTATTTCGTCCACAAGTATCTGTATGAATTCCTTCGTCGCAAGGCCCTTGTTCGAGCCGATGGGAGCCGCAAGCGGCATAACGGATACCGCGCCCGCGTCCTTTAAGGCTCTCGCGGCGTTCAGATCGGGGTACATATAGGGCATAACGAGGAAGCCCTCCTTTGCGAGGATCTCCGTTGCCTTTATGGTCTCGTAGTTGTCGGGCAGAAGGTACTTCGAGTCGTGTATTACTTCTATCTTTACGAAGTCGCCGCAGCCCAGCTCACGCGCAAGGCGCGCAATGCGAACGGCCTCCTCCGCGTTTCTTGCGCCGGAGGTGTTGGGAAGGAGCGTTACGCCCTTCGGGATATGCTCTATTATGTTGCCGTCGCCCTTGCTGTTCGCGCGGCGCACTGCCAGCGTTATCATCTGAGTGCCCGCGTGCTCCACGGCCGCATTTATAAGCTCGGGGTTGTATTTGCCCGAGCCTAAGATAAATCTCGACGTAAATTCACGTCCGCCCAGTATAAGCTTGTCGTCTTTTGCCATTGTTATCTCTCCTTTATTCTTCTCCTAATATCATTCTTACTATCATATTCGCCTCATGCCCCGAGGTTATGGCAACTCTCGGCGCCATAAGGCCTATGCCGTCGTCAACGTCGCTTTTGTCGTCGCCGCAGACGTAAAGATTTTTGAAGCGTCTTACCGTTTTTATCTCGTTGCTGTCGCCGTAGCCCGCAAGGCCGGAGCCCGACACGATGCGGGTGCGCGGGCAGTTTTCAAGCAGCGTGTTTATGAGCATCGCCTTCTCGTTTGCCTTGTCGAAAGCCTCGCACACTATGGGATAATCCCCGAAAAGCTCCGCCGCGTTTTCGGGAGTCACGCGCCCGAAGTACGTCTTAAGCTCAAGGTATGGATTTATCTCCTTTATTATGGATACGAGCGCGTCGGTCTTTTTATGTCCTATATGCTTTATGCCGTATGCCTGGCGGTTTAAGTTGGTTATGTCAACCGTGTCGAAATCCACAAGCAGCATATGACCCACGTTGCAGCGCGCAAGCATAACGGCGGCGTTGGAGCCGAGTCCCCCGAGACCCGCTATCGCCACCCGGGCGGAAAGAAGCTTTTCGTGTATCTCCCGCGTAAAGCGGCTGTCGGCGGCGGCGATGAGTTCTTCCTTCGTGGGCGTCATTTTATCCGCCTCCCACGAAATGAACTATCTCTATTTTGTCGCCGTCGGAAAGCAGGGTGTCGCCGTACTTCGCCTTTGGCAGTATGTCGCCGTTAAATTCTATGGCTATGCGGTCCGTTGAATAATTAAGCTTCTTTAAGCACTCCGTAACGGTAACGCCCGC
>JAFOLN010000172.1 GCA_017419325.1 Clostridia bacterium | reverse complement strand
GATGCCGCAGAATATGCAAAGAGCCGCTTTTTGACTCGTTTTCGCCCTGCGGACGCGATGCAAGCGAGGCCGTCATATTATCGGTTGACGAATTTGAGGCGATACGTCTTGTAGACTATGAAAAAAACACCCATGAGCAGTGCGCGGCGCTTATGGACATATCGCGCACCACAGTAACCGAAATATACGAGAGCGCCAGATTCAAGCTTGCCGACAGCATCGTAAACGGCAAACGGCTTATCATCGGCGGCGGCAATTACAGACTGTGCGACGGTACCGGGGTCACGGGGTGCGGCGAAAGATGCCACATAACCGCCTCTTATGGAGAGGTTTTATTAAAGGAAAAGGGAGAAAACATAATGAGAGTAGCTGTAACTTATGAAAACGGACAAGTGTTCCAGCATTTCGGACACACAAAGCAGTTTAAGGTGTTTGACATCTCCGACGGAAATATCGTATCCTCGCAGATGCTTGACGCTTCGGGCAGCGGCCACGGCGCGCTTGCGACATTTCTTTTTACGAATAAGGTCGATACGCTCATCTGCGGCGGCATAGGCGGCGGCGCGAAAACTGCGCTCGCAAACGCCGGCATTTCGCTTTACGGCGGAGTCACGGGCAGCGCCGACGAAGCGGTGAAGGCCTTCGCGGACGGCAAATTAAGCTTCGACCCGCTTGCGGAGTGTAAGGATCACGACGGTCACCATCATCACGGCGGACACGCCTGCGGCGGCCATAACTGCGGCGAGCATAAATAAATTTCGGGGGTGTTAAAAATGAGCGATAAATGTAACGGAAACTGCGCCGACTGCGGCGCTGACTGCGGCGAGAGAAAGGGCCCAAAGAGCTTTCTTGAAAAGCCGAAGCCTTCAACCAATGTGGGCAAGCTCATAGGCGTTGTAAGCGGCAAGGGCGGCGTTGGAAAATCCCTCGTAACGGCCCTGCTTGCATCGGCCATGAGAAAGCGCGGATACGAGACCGCCATACTTGACGCGGACATAACGGGCCCGTCCATACCGAAGATACTCGGCATGAAGGGACAGGCGTATTCCGACGGCGAGGGCATATATCCCGTGCTCAGCCGCTCCGACATAAAGGTAATGTCCATAAATCTGCTTCTCCCCGACGAGACCGACCCCGTCGTATGGCGCGGCCCCGTCATCGCGGGCGCGGTGAAGCAGTTCTGGACGGATATTCTTTGGGGCGACGTTGACTATATGTTCGTCGATATGCCTCCCGGAACGGGCGACGTGCCGCTTACGGTGTTCCAGTCGCTTCCCATTGACGGCATAATCATCGTGGCTTCGCCTCAGGAACTGGTGGAAATGATAGTAAGCAAGGCGCTTAAAATGGCGGAGGCCATGGACATACCCGTTCTTGGCATCGTTGAGAATATGTCTTACTACATCTGCCCCAACTGTAATAAAAAGCATTTCATCTTCGGCGACAGCAAGATAGAAAGCCTTGCCGAACAATTCGGCATATCCGCCACCGCAAGGATACCGATAGACTCCGGTCTTGCCGCGCTTTGCGACAAGGGCAATATAGAGCTTCTGGAGCAGTCCTGGACGGACGATATAATAAAGGCCGTGGAGACGGCCCCGGAAAGGATAGAAAACAAGAACGCTATTCCCTCTTGAACGGGCTTTCAGGTAAAAATAAATGCGGGACTTCGCTAATCGAAGTCCCGCCTGTTTTATTTTATATCCGTATAGAGCCATGCCTCGCCGGAAACTATGTTCCCCTTTTCTATCGCCCCTTCGTATTTTACAAAGAGGCAGAAGCTTAAGTCGTATGTGTCTATCGTTATACAGTAGTTCGGCTGATTTTGGTCGGCGTTCGGGTCGTATTCCACATTGGCCGCTTTGCCCGAAAATATTATGTGTGGGCTCTCCTCACCGTCCTCCGACGGGAACGTGCCCGACGGTATCATGGAAATAGGCGCGAACTGCGTCTCCTCGGCGGAATATTCCTCCTCCGACGAGAAGACCCTTATCCCGTTTCCCATGCCGAACACCTGAAGGTCGCATTCCGTCCCGTCGGAAAGCGTCCGGTCGGATCCGTCGTCGGCAAAAATGTTTAAGGGAATGCCGCTTTCTGTCTCCATCCGCGCGATCTTCGAGTCTCTGTAATCCATGTAATATCTGAAAATAAGCTTCATAATGATACCGCCTCCTTTTTTGCTTTTTTTACTTCTTCAAGGCTTTACGGTACCATCATACCATAAAATATAACGTAAGGCAAAGCATATCTTCCGATTTTTACTGTGCCTTCGCCGCTTCCTCGCTTCTTATCTGTCTTCCCGCGTGGTCTATGGCGAAGTCCTCGCGCATGATGAGGTCGGAGACCTTAACGAACGTATATCCCTGCTCCTTTAAGGCCTCGATTATGGCGGGGAGCGCCTCGGGAGTGTTTTTCGCGCCGTTATGGAAAAGCACAATGGAGCCGGGTCGGGCGTTTTTCAGCACCCGCTCTTTTATCTCCTGCGGCGAAATGTCCTTCCAGTCGAGGCTGTCCACGTCCCATTGGATGCTTTGGTAACCGTTTTCGCGCACCGTTCTTATAAGCGTGTCGTTATAGTCGCCGTAGGGCGGTCTGAAAAGGTCGGGGCGGACTCCCGTCACGGCCTCTATCTTTCTTGAACACTCCGCCACATCCGCCGCAATCTCCTCAGGCGACATTTTGCTCATGTGGGGATGGGTGTCGGAGTGGTTCATTATGTCGTGACCCGCGTCGTGAAGCTCCTTTACCGACTCTGGGAAGCTTTCGGCCCAGCCGCCCGTGACGAAGAAGGTGACAGGGATACCGTACCTGTCGAATATCTCACGAAGCGCATGGGTGTCCTCGTTGCCCCAGGCGGCGTCGAAGGTGAAGGCTATCTTCTTTTCATCCGTGTCAACGCAGTATATGGGAAGCTCCCGCGACGCCACGGTGGAAGCGACAAGCGAGCGTGCCGCCGGGAAATTGGCCAAAAGCAGCACGAAAACAATAACAGCCGCGCACGCCGCTATAAGGCTCTTTCTCCCCCATACATAAAAACGCATATGTATCATCCTTTCAGATTTTATGATACATTTTTAT
>JAFOLN010000171.1 GCA_017419325.1 Clostridia bacterium | reverse complement strand
TCCCCGAGGTCTCGGGAGGCCTCGTATACCTGCCGCAGTATCTCCCCCGCCGTAAGGTCGCGCTTTTTCCCGCCGACCGTGGAGGCGCAGAAGCGGCACCCCATGGCGCAGCCCGCCTGTGACGATACGCAGATGGTGTTGCCGTGCTTGTATCGCAGTATTACCGACTCGATAAGCTCGCCGTCGCGGAGCCTGAAAAGATACTTTGTCGTGCCGTCGCGGGAGACGAGCTTGTTTTCCACCGTGACCGGGGCGATGTACGTCTCCTCCGAAAGGCGGGCGCGAAGCTCCTTCGGTATGTTTGTTATCTCCGAAAAATCCCCCGCTCCGCGTATCACGCCGTCAAACACCTGCCCCGCGCGGTAGGACGGCTGCCCCATCGCGTCGGTAAGCTCCTTTATTTCACTTTGGTACATTGACGATATGTCTTTCATCACATGCGCCTTTCCTTTTTAAGCTTTGCTATAAAAAATCCGTCCCCGAAGCATTTGTCGGGAAGAAACGTGACCGTTTTATTCCGTCTTATTATAATATCCTCCGGCGCGTTCCCCGTGAAGGGCTCCTGTGCCGAAAAGTCGGGGTTCGCCTTTAAGAACGCGGCCACCGCGTCCTCGTTTTCCGCCGGGTTCAGCGTGCAGGTGCTGTAAACAAGCGTGCCGCCCGGCTTTACGTATTTTGACGCCGTGTTTAAGATTTTGTTCTGCGTTTCGGGAAGCGTTTGAAGCTCTTTTTCATCTTTTAAGCGAATGTCGGGCTTCTTTGAAAGCGTGCCGAGCCCCGAACAGGGCACGTCGGCCATCACCGCGTCGGCGCATTCGTAAAGAGCCTCGTTCGGCACGGACGCGTCGCCCGCGGCGGGCTTTACTATGCTTATGCCGAGCCGCTCTGCGGCGGTCTTTATAAGACCCACGCGGTTTTCGTGAAGGTCGAAGGCATAGACTGTGCCCTTCCCCTTCATATATTGAGCCGCCGCGAAGCTTTTCGCCCCCGGCGAGGCGCACACGTCTATGACGGTGCAGCCCTCACGCGCGTCAAGCGCCGCCGCCGCAAGCTGCGACGTTATGTCCTCAAAGAAGAACATTCCCTTTGAGAAGGCCTTCGTTCGCGCGGGGTCGCCCTTCCCCGTGAATATATACGCGCCCGCGGGAAAGCCCGCGCTCTGTATGGCGGCGTTCTCTTCACTGAGCGCGCGCCGGAGCGTCTCCTCGTCGGCGCGGTATTCGTTAAGCCTTATGTACGCCGCGGGGCGGTCGTTCGACGCGCGTATTATGCGCTCCCCCGCGTCCCTGCCGTAGCTTTTTATAAAATGCTTCGCCATCCAGTCGGGAAGCGAATATTCCACCGAGAGCCGCGCCGTTTCGTCATCGGGGAGCTTCGGCTTAAAGTTCTCCTCGCGTAAAAAGGAGCGAAGCACCCCGTTTACATAACCTGCCGCGCCGGAGTTCAGGCTTCTTCTCGCCATCTTCACCGCTTCGCTTACGGCCGCGCTGTCGGGTATGCGTTCAAGGAAAAGGAGCTGATAGAACGCCATGCGAAGTATTATAAGCGCCCTTCTCTGAAGCTTTCGGGGCGGCATTTTTGAAAAAGCCGCTATATATGCGTCCAAAAGGCGGTAATTCTGTATAACGCCGTATGTAATCTCCGTCGCAAGCGCCCTCTCGGCCGGCGGCGGGTCGTATTTGTCCAAAAGAGCCATAAGCCCCAGGTTTGAATACGCGCCCTCGTAAAACACGGAATAAAGCGCGCTTTGGGCTATGTCTCTCGCCGTTTTTCTGCCACTCATATGATTTACCTTCTTCTTCCGTTTGCAAGCACTATGAAGCGGAGCATCTGCATAAGCGAAACGAGCATGGCGGCAACGTATGTGAGCGCGGCGGCGCGAAGCACCTTCTTTGCGCCAAGAAGCTCGTCGTCTAAAAGTATGCCCTCCCGCTCAAGGCACTTTATCGCCCGCCTTGACGCGTTGAACTCCACAGGCAGCGTTATAATCTGAAATACAACCGCGCCCGCGAAAAAGATTATCCCCACCCATATAAGAGGCGTAAGCGCAAGTATAAAGCCTATGATTATAAGCGGCAGCGCAAGCGTTGACGCCCATTTCGTCACGGGTATGACGGCATTC
>JAFOLN010000170.1 GCA_017419325.1 Clostridia bacterium | reverse complement strand
TTTTAAAAAAAGTCTTTATTTATGCTTGCATAAATGAAATCTTTATGATATATTTTACTTTGCACCATTAGTTTGTGCATAATTACCGTAAAAAACAACAATATAATATAATCCGGAGGAAAACAACATGTCAACGCTTCAAATCGTTATGGGTGTAGTGCAGATAGTGCTCTGCGTTTTACTTATCGCCATAATCCTTCTTCAGTCGTCCAAGACGGCGGGCCTTGCAGGCACCATCGGCGGCGGCGCGGAGACGTTTTTCGGCAAGAACAAACAGAATACTCTCGACGCGAAACTGCATAAGTTCACTTCCGTATGCGCCATCGTATACGTTGTCATAACGCTTGTGCTCGTATTTATCGCAGTATGATAATATTGCGGAGGTCCCTTTGCAGATGAAGAAAAAGCGCGCGCCCGCTCAGCGTAAAAGAAACACGCACACCCGCGGCAGGAGCCGCACCGCGGCGCGAAGCAGAAAGGCTTTGACGTCCGTAAAATCAATATCGAAAACGACAGCCGACAAGGATGCAAAAAGCTTCGTCGGCTCTTTTTCACGTACAGATAAAGGTTACGGCTTTGTGACTTCGCAGGAGGTCCCTGGCGGTGACCTTTTTGTTGCTCCGAGCGCCACCCTGGGCGCGCTGTCGGGCGATACCGTCCGTGTGCGGCTTCTTTCCGACGCAAGGGAGGGGCGGCGCGCCGAATGCGAGGTTCTGGAGATACTTTCCCGCGCCGTGACGCGCACGGCGGGCGTATACAAAAGCTTTCGCACCCACGGCGAGGTATATCCCATTGACGGGCGCGTGCCCTCGGTATATATACCGCTTAAGCTCTCGAACGGAGCGAAGACGGGTCAGCTCGTGGCAGTAAGGATAACGGACTACGGTGAAAGCGGCGCCCTTACGGGGCGCGTTGAAAAGCGGCTCGGCCGCCAGAGCGAGGAGAGGGCCGTATACGACGCCATACTCTACTCATACGACATACCGACCGATTTCTCCCGCGATGCGCTTGCCATGGCGGAGTCCTTAAGCCGCGAAATTACGCCCGACGATATAACGGGGCGGCGCGACTTTCGGGGAGAGCGGGTCTTTACGATAGACGGCGAATACGCGAAGGACTTTGACGACGCCGTATCCATAGAGAAAACGGCACGGGGCACTTATATTCTCGGCGTACATATTGCCGACGTGTCCCATTATGTGCGGCCGTACTCCGCCATAGACCGGGACGCCTTCGAGCGCGGCACGTCCGTATATTTTACGGACAAGGTGATACCCATGCTGCCCGAGCGGCTCTCGAACGACATATGCTCCCTTGTGCCCCATGAGGACAGGCTTACAATGTCGTGCGTTATGGAGATAGACGGCGCGGGCGAGGTAATAAAATACGAAATATGCGAATCGGTGATAAGAAGCGCCGAACGTCTTATATATTCCGATGTTTCAAGGATAATAGACAAGGAGGCCGACGACGCGCTCACGGCGCGGTACACCCATATAATGCCCGACCTGCTTCTCATGGACGAGCTGAGACTTATCTTAGGCGCACGGAGGATGAAGCGGGTCGCGCTTTACTTCGACCTTCCTGAGGCATATATAGAGCTTGACGAAAACGGCGAGCCCGT
>JAFOLN010000169.1 GCA_017419325.1 Clostridia bacterium | reverse complement strand
CACCTCCGGCACGAAGTACGCGACGATAATCACCGAGTCGGTTCCTGCGCAGCTTAAGGACGAGTTCGCGCCCTTTATAAGGCCGAATCAGTACGTATACTACTCCGAAAACAGCGAGGCCGTTAAGAAGGCGAAGGAGCTTTGCGACGGAGCGGGCGACAACCTTGCGAAGGTGGAGCGGGTATATAATTTCGTTATAGGCCATGTGACCTACGACAAGGCGAAGGCGCAGACGGTTAAGAGCGGATATCTGCCCGACATCGACGAGACGCTGAGGACCGGGAAGGGCATATGCTTTGACTACGCTTCGCTTATGGCGGGAATGCTCCGTAGCCAGGGCGTGCCCGTAAAGCTCGTACTGGGCTACACCGACGGCGCGTACCACGCGTGGATAAGCGTATGGAGCGAGAAGGACGGCTGGATAGAGGGCAAGATATACTTCAACGGCACCGAATGGAAGCTTATGGATCCCACCTTTGCGGCCAGCAGCAACAGCGACAGCGTGCTTGAATACATAGGCAACGGAGAGAACTACACTGCAAAGTATCTTTACTGAGCGAGGGATATAGATGAAAAAGACCGAAACCGTCCCGGAACGGTATCTTCCGATATTCTGTCAGGAGCTTCATCAGCTCTACCGCGCGGGGATTTCGCCTGCCGACGGCATTGCCCTTATCCGCGAGGATGAGGACGACCCGCAGGTTGCACGTTGGCTCGATGAGCTCACGGAGCATATGAACGAGGGGCTGGGCTTTGCACAGGCGATGCGCGCCTCGGACGTGTTCCCGAGGTACATGACCGATATGATCTCCCTTGCGGAGAATACGGGCAGGCTTGAGGAGACGCTTGTGGCGCTGGAGCGCCATTATGTAAGAAAGCTTCGCATGGAGGCGGACATCCGCAGCGCCGTAACGGTGCCCGCGGTGCTCCTTTTGGTCATGATAGCCGTTGTGGTGCTGCTTGTAACGCAGGTGCTGCCGGTGTTCGACCGCGTATTTTCGCAGCTCGGCGTAAAGATGGGGCCCGTGGCCGCGGGCATGATGAACGCGGGCGCGGCTCTGGCGAAGGCGGGCACCGTGATTGCCGCCGTGCTTGTGGTCATCGTTATAATCGCCCTTATAATCAGGCTTGTGCCGAAGTTTCGCGCATCGTTTTCAAAGTGGTTCACGTTCAATTTCGGCGGGCGGGGCATAATGGGTCAGATGGCCGTGTCGCGCTTTGCCTCTTCCATGGCGATGGCGGCGTCCAGCGGCATGAATATGGAGGAGGCCGTTGAAATGTCGGCCGGGCTCTGCGGCGGGGCGCGGGAGATAGACGAAAAAACGGCCTTATGCCGGGAAAAGATAGAGGCGGGAGAGAGCCCCGCCGACGCGCTCTCTCAGAGCGGGCTTTTCTCGGGGCGCGACTGCAGCCTTTTAAAGCTTGCGGAGCGCACGGGCTCGCTTCCCGAGACGCTTGAGAAGCTCGCGTCCCGTCAGGAGGAGGAGAGCCTCAGGCACATTGACCGGGTCGTGGGCACGGTGGAGCCTGCCATAGTCGTTATAACGAGCGTATTGGCGGGAGTTATCCTTTTAAGCGTAATGCTCCCCATGATGGGACTTCTGTCGGGGGTAGGATAAGATGAATAAGTATAAGAAACGGTGGGCGTGGGTCCCGCTCGTTTTAAGCCTTGCGCTTTTTATAGCCATTGCCCTTTGGGCGATGACGGGCGTAAGGGAGGCGTCGGAGGCATCGGAACGGGACGGCCTTAAGCAGGCCACCGAGGCCGTAAGGCGGGCGGCCGTAAGCTGCTATGCGGTGGAGGGCGCGTATCCCGCCACATACGAGGACTTGAAGCGCGCAAGCGGGATAGCCGT
>JAFOLN010000168.1 GCA_017419325.1 Clostridia bacterium | reverse complement strand
CGCTGCCGATTCAATAGAAACTTATGCATTTGTTGACACTCAAAGTAAATTATAGTAATCTAATAATAGATAAAGCGTTTAACGCGCCATTTTCGTAAATCGGTGGGATGTGACGTTCATGGACAACACGGTCATAATACTGGGGGCGCGCGGCTCCGTTCCCGTAAGCGGCGAGGATTTTCGGCGCTTCGGCGGCGCGACGACCTGCGTGCTCGTGAAGATGGCGGGACAATATATAATACTTGACTGCGGCACGGGGATATTAAAGCTTCCCCGAGAGGCTATGTCTTGCCCCTCGCTTTCCGTTATCATATCGCATGCTCATGCGGATCATATCATAGGGCTTGCCATGTGCCCGTATATCTTTCGGGACGAAGCGTCGGTGGATATATACGGAGCGAGCCGGGGAGAGCTTGATATAAAGGCGCAGCTTGAACGCATTTTTTCGCCTCCGACGTGGCCCGTCGGCACAGACGATCTGCCTGCCAGAATGTCATTTCACGAGCTTGGGAAGAGCTTTTATATTGATAAAATAAAAGTAGAAACAAAAGAAGGCGTTCATCCCGGCGGTGTGTCGCTTATACGTCTTTCCTGTGAGGGAAAAAGCGTCGTATTTATGACAGACACCACGCTTACGGCGAAGAACATGCCCGAATATGCGGAATTTGCAAAAAACTGCGATCTTCTCTTATGCGACGGTCAGTACAGCGACGAGGAATGGCTCAGACGCCGCTCTTTCGGTCACAGCACATGGACGGCGGCCGCGCGCCTCGGGCGCGAAGCGAACGCCGGAGCGGTGCGAATAATACATCACGACCCGTCCCGGACGGATGAGGCCTTTTCGGATGCGGCGAACGCGCTTCTTTCCATACATCCTTGCAGCTCTTTTGCCTACGAGGAAGAGGTGATACTTTTATGACTCCCGATGAGATAAAAAGCTTTCTTAATATCTGTCTTGCCATCTCGAACGAACGTGACAGAGAGGCGCTTTTATCCAATATCCTCGATACCGCCATGGATCTGTCAAAATGTGACGCGGGAACGCTGTATCTTTATGAGGAGGACGGTCTTCACTTCTGCCGAATGGTGACTCGCTCCCAGAATATACGACAGGGCGGACACGACGCGCCGATTGCGCTGCCGCCTGTTCCTATGGACGAAGCCTACGTCTGCTCATGGGCTGCCATACATAACAAGGCCATAAATGTGGCCGATGTGCGCAGCGACACGCATTTTGATTTTTCCGGCTCGAAGCGGTATGACGATATGACGGGTTACAGAACGAAGAGCATGCTCGTCGTGCCCATGCAGAGCGACAAAGGCCAGCTCGTGGGCGTAATGCAGCTTATAAACGCCCTCGACGAAGACGGCCGGATAATACCATTCCCGCATGATATTGAACTCATCGTCGGGGCGATAGCGTCGCAGGCGGCCATAAGCATAACGAATATGCAGTATTCGGAGCAGATAACCGCGCTGCTTGATTCGCTGGTGGGCGCACTTTCCGCAGCCATCGATGCGAGCACTCCGTATAACGCGAACCATACGCGTAATATGGTGGAATACGGCTGCCGCTTTCTTGACTGGCTTGAAAAAACAGGCCATCCTTGGAAGTTCGATTCTGACAAGCGGCGCACCTTCCTTTTGGCGGTATGGCTCCACGATGTGGGCAAGCTTGCCGTGCCGCTGTCCGTTATGAATAAGAACAGCCGCCTGGGAGACGGCCTTGAACGTGTCATGGGCCGCTTTCGCACAATATCACTTTTAAATAAGATATCAATGCTTGAGGGACGCATTTCCCGCAAGGATTATGAGCTTACGGCGCAAAGGATAAATGAGGCCTGTGACCTCGTTTGCCGCATTGATTCGGCGGGCTTCTTAAAAGATGAGGACCTCGAGCGAATAAATGCGCTCCGGACGCTTGCATACTCCGATGAGAACGGCCTTGTAAAGCCGTGGATAACCCCCGAAGAGTACGACTGTCTCACCATAAGAAAGGGTACGCTTACGGCGGGGGAACGCCTGGTGATGGAGAGCCATGTAACGATTACGGCGCGAATACTAAGCCGTGTGGACTTCCCGAAAATGTACGCCTTGGCGCCTGTCTGGGCGGCGGCTCACCATGAGCTTATAAACGGCAGCGGCTACCCCAATCACCTTACGGCCGGGGATATACCCGATGAGGTGCGTCTTATCACGATTTTAGACGTATTCGATGCGCTGACGGCGCGCGACCGCCCGTATAAGCCGCCGATGCCTGAAGACAAGGCTTTGGGCATACTTCACAGCATGGCAAATGAGGGCGCGATAGATGAAAAAATACTTGAACTGTTCGAAAAGAGCAGGGCTTGGGAGGTATAGTTGTGAAAAAGGTAATATCTCTCATTTTGGTTATCATGATGGTATGTGCAGTTTCTCTGCCCGCATATGCGGCTGAAAAGGCCGTGGGTACGACAGTAAAGCTTTCGGAGACATCGGGCACGGTAAAGGTAAGCGATCAAAGCGGAAAGAGCTTGTCGGCAAGAGTCGGCATGAAGCTTACGAACGGATACTCGGTGGGTACCGGCACGGGAAGCTATGCGTTCATAACGCTTGATTCGACTAAAGCCGTAAAGCTCGACGCATCGAGCAGCGCCCAGGTAAAGGCGAGCGGCAGCCGCCTGGAGGTAATGGCCAAAAAGGGAAAACTCTATTTCAGCGTAGACGCGCCTCTTTCGTCGACCCAAAGGCTTAATATCTCCACATCTACAATGACTACGGGCATCAGGGGCTCCTATGGCTGGGTCGCCCGGGAGGAGATAGGGCTTCTTCACGGTCACGTAACGGTGACGTGCAAAGCTTACAGGAGCAGTGAAACGGTTGTTTTCGAGCTTACAGGCGGCGAAGGCGTAAGATACGACCCCGAAAAGGCTGAAAACGGCGCACAGGCGTTCGAGAAATTCATCATCAAAGAGGAGAACGTTCCGTATTTTGTAATACCTGAAATAAGAAAGAACGTAAATCTTCAGAACATGATAAAGGCCGACGTTTCGACGCTTGATGTTGAACGGCTTCTTGCGCTTGAAACGGTAAAGGGAGAAGAAGAGACGGCCATGGAGCAGAGCCGCCAAAACGAGATGAACGTTAAGCTTCAGCGCCTTTCGGAGAACCGCGCAAAGATCACTTCGGTGCAGGAATTCGGTACAATTTCCTCCGGTTCGAGAGGAAAAACCGATAAGACATCCGGAGGGTAATAATAATTGAAGCATGGTGTGACGAACACATAACGACAGGCTTCCCTGCCCAAAAATGCGCAGGCATCCGGGTAGAATGATATGAAAACAAAGGACCTTAATAAAAGAATAATCATATCGCTTGTCGCCGCAGCCATTATAACTCTTACAGCATGGTCGGGATGGCTTGGGGGCGCCGACGGAGCCGTATCGGACGCGCTTTATCAGCGCGAGGTCTCTACGGACGGGCAGATTACCATAATAGGCATGGATCAGCGCGCAATTGATGCTCTCGGCCCCATGCCGTGGCCGAGAAGCGTTATGGCCGAGGTGATAGAGCGCCTGAACGAAGACCCGGACGCGCGTCCGGCAGTCATTGCTCTCGATGTGCTCTACGTCGGCAGCAGCGCCTCCGCCGAGGACGACGCATATCTTTCGCGGGCGGCCCGTGAGGGAGGGAATGTCGTCACGGCGTCTGCCGCGACATTCGGTGACAGCCTTGTCGAAAGCGATAATGGATTTTATGTAAACTCGCGTTCGGTACTTGCATGGGACGTCCCGTATTCCGGGCTTTACGACGCATCCGTAACGGGGCATATAAATGAAATGGAAGACAGCGACGGCGTGATACGCCATGCGCTTTTATACGTCGATGTGCCGGGCGGCGGGAAAGTATATTCCTTCTCGCGGGTTGTGTACGAGCGATGGTGCGAGGAGGAGGGATATTTGCCGAACCCCCTGCCCGAAACGTATGACAACGGATTTTTCTACATCCCCTTTACGACAAAGAGCGGCGGCTACTATGAGGATATATCGATAACGGACATACTTGACGGCAGCGTTACGGGCGCTGACCTTTCGGGGAAGATCGTGCTCATCGGCCCATATGCGGCGGGTATGCAGGATGAGTACCACACATCGACAGCACATTCCGTGCCCATGTACGGAATTGAAATACAGGCAAACATTATTGACGCCTTCAGGAAGGGCTTTTACCCGAAAGAGGCTGACGATACGCTCCAGCTTATAATACTTTTCGCGCTTTCCGCCGTGATGATGTTCTTTTTGTGGAATGTCCGCGTCAGAACTTCTGTCATAGTGTGGCTTGCATGCACGCTCGGGTGGGCAGGCCTTTGCGCAGCTCTTTACAGGGCGGGCGCTGTCCTTCACGTTCTGTGGGTGCCGCTATTCGCAACGGCTGTGTTCATAGCGTCGGTTGCAATGAATTATGTGCGCGCTCAGAAGGAGAGGCGTAAAGTCTTTGATACCTTCGGACGCTACGTCGATCCCGCAATAATGCGCGAGCTTCTGGAGCGCGGCGGCGAGGAGCTTATGCTTGGCGGCAGAATGTATGATATAGCCGTATTGTTCGTTGATATACGCGGCTTTACAACGATGAGTGAGTCGCTTGATCCGCCAACCGTTGTTGAGATAATAAACAAATATCTTACGCTTACTACGGAGTGCATAATGCGATACCACGGAACGCTCGATAAATTTGTTGGCGACTGCACTATGGCGTTCTGGAACGCGCCGCTTAAACAGGAGGATCCCGTATTTCTTGCCTGCTGCGCCGCGATGGACATGGTGGAGGGCTCAAAAGCGCTGGGCGAGGAGCTTTCAAAGCGTTTCGGACGCACTGTTTCCTTCGGAGTGGGCATAAACTGCGGCCCCGCCGTCGTTGGAAATATCGGCGCGCCGATGCGCATGGACTATACTGCCATAGGCGATACGGTAAACACGGCGTCAAGGCTTGAGTCAAATGCGCCGGGAGGAAAGATATTCATTTCCCGTGCAGTTGCAAATGCTTTGGGCAAAAGAGCGCGGGTGACTTCGCTCGGAGATACGATTAAACTGAAGGGCAAGGCGGAGGGATTTGAAGTACTCACGCTGGACGAACTTGATTATAGAAAGAAGGGAGCCTCAATATGAAAAAAAGGCTTGCAGCGCTTATTCTTGCCGCCATTATGCTGTCCTCTGCGTCAGCCTCTGCGCTGTATGCGGGGGATTATAAGGGAGGCAGTCTTTCCGGTATCTCTGTAATCACTGACGGCTCAATGCTTGTGACGGATGTATATAACAAGGTGCTCTGGAAGGCAGATCGTGATAATGCGGCGATAATTGCGGGCGTTATAAATATCCCCGACGTATCGGGGGAACCGATAGGCGATTATTATGATTCCGACATAAGGCACGGCACTTTCGTCCTGCCCTGGGATGTGGTACCCTTCCTTGACGGCTATGCTGTTTCCGATTCCGCTTCCAATACGGTAAGATACGTTACGGAAGAGTATCTCAGGACGCTGGCAGGCAGCGGTGAAGCCGGAAACGCCGACGGCATAGGAGAAAAAGCCTCCTTCGACTATCCCACGGGACTTGCCGTTGATAAGGAAAACTTCATTCTTTATATAGCCGATACGGGAAACGGCTCGATAAGACAGATGGACAGGCACGGATATGTCACCACATATGTGACAGGCCTTTCCGAACCGACCGGGCTCTGCTTTGCAAACGGCTCGCTCTACGCTGCAGAAACGGGCAAGAGCCGCATCATAAAGATAACAGGGAAAAAGACCGAGACCGTTGCGGGCACATATGACGCCGTGGACGGAGAGTTTATCGGAGGCTTTGCCGACGGCCCTGCCGATAAGGCAAGATTCGACCATCCCGAGGGCGTAAGTGTGGCGGACGACGGAGCCATATATGTGTCCGACACGGGGAACCACGCCATCCGCATGATAAAGAACGGCAGAGTATATACGACAGCCGAAAGCGGAGATCTCCTTTCAATGCCTGTTTCCCCGCGCGGTATTGAGGTCAGAGGCTCCATGCTCTATGCTGCGGATTTTTCTGCGGGCGATATAATTGAAATCTCTCTTGCGAAAAAGACCTTTTCTGACGTGCCGGAGGACGCATGGTTCGCTCCGGACGCAAATGAAGCCGTGCTCATGGGCATAGTGAACGGCGTTTCGGAGGACACGTTCTCGCCCGGGACGTCAACTACCCGCGCAATGTTCGCGGCAATGCTCTCACGCATGCACTCTGTTTCCGACAGAAACGCCGTAATAGACGGCGACGCCGCCTTCCCCGATGTAACACAGGACTCATGGTTCGGCTCCTGCGCGCGCTGGAGCGCAGACCGCGGCATAATAAAGGGCATGGACGGGTATTTTGCGCCGAATGCGCCTGTCACAAGGGAGCAGGCAGTGACCATGCTCTACAGATACGCCGTAAGCGAAGGCTTCGACGTTTCCATGGGTGAAGATACTGATATACTCTCGTATAACGATGCTTACGCGGTTAGCGAGTGGGCCGTACCTGCCATGCAGTGGGCCTGCGGCGCGGGCATAATAACGGGAAGCGGCGGAAATCTTTCGCCCGGTGAGTATGCAACGCGCGCACAGCTCGTGCATATGATTTTAGGCTTTATAAGAGTTTACGGAAAGTGATTTTTCAACAGAATGAATGGCAGCCGGCGCGTCGTTTTTCTCCTCTTTTTGCGGCGCGCCATTTTTGTATACATAATGAGGCACGATTCGTGCCGCATTTGTCATTGCCAAATCGCGTTTTGCTCTTTATTTTTTCTAATATATAGTATATGTTAGTTATAAGGGGCAATATTCGCCGCGCGGCCGCGGATGCGCTTATATAAAGCATACAAAGCCGCGAAAAGTCGGGCTTTCGGCGACGCTCCGGAAAATATGTTTAAAAGGAGGCTTTCAGATGAAGACAAAACGGCTTTTGAGCATTATCGTGGTGATAGCCATGTGCCTTACCGTGCTGCCGGCCGCGGCGCTGGCGGCGGACGACGGGGAGTTTGACGCTTCCGTCGTATACGGCATGTCAATGAGCGCCGGACTCTGGAGCGGCGGCCGCATGTATGTGTCGGGTGTTGACGAGAATGACGAGATGAGAGAGAACCTGTGGGGCGCGCTCGTTTCCGATACGGGCTACTATACCGGAACCGACTACAGTCCCGAGCCGGTGCAGTTCTGTTTCGGCGGCGAGCAGATACACAGGCTCACGCTCTATTCAAGGGAGCAGCTTGACACCTCGCGTTTTGAGGTATACGGAAACGAAGTATCTCTGCTCAGCAACTTCACGGAGACAGTTGTGGGCAGCGGAGAGACGGCCTGCTATCTTTACAGGGCGATGATATCCTGTCCGCAGAGGGAAGATCATATAGAGGTAGTCTATAACGGCTACCTTGTGGCGCAGATAGAATGCGCGGGCGCGCCCCAGGGCAACATGTTCGTCGCTGAGGTAAACATTACGGAAAAGAACGCGGACGGAAGCCTCGTTATGGAAATATCGGGCTACGGTCTGCCCCGCGGCGAAGAGGGCGTAGGCCTCTATGCAATATGCAACGAAAACTACGACAACGATGACGTCGAGTTCGTGCCGATATATACGGCGACCGAGCTTGTGGACTCGCAGCCTAATCTCGGCATATATTCATATAAGATGACGCCTACCGGCGAAGAGCCGCAGGACAGCTGGTTCCCCGTTTGTCTTTGCACATCGGGCAGAAGCATACAGCTTTGCTTCTACGGAAACAGCGGCGAGAACGTTTTAATTCCGCGTCTCGGCCCGCTGAACGGAGGCGGCATAACATACATTACGCCGCCCAAGGTGGACATACCGTATACGTTAAGCGAGCCGTCGGTCACGGCGGCCATAAGGCCCGGCGACTATACGAATATGCGCTATAACATAGACAACGGCGCATGGTCGGAGTGGGAGCCCATTGCCGAAAGCGTTGAAATCACGTTCCCAAAGAACGATTACGGCGAGCATACGATATACTTTCAGTTCAACGACGGCGACGGAGGTCATACCTCGAACTCCGTAAATACCGTAAATTATCTTGACGACACGCAGGCTGACGCTCCCGCGGACGTGGGCATAAAGGACGACAATCTGAAGATCGTGCCCGAGTTCTCAAGCGGCCAAAAGCTTCTCATGACGGGTGACAGCTATTACGTTTATGCATCCTGCGGCGACGAGTCGGACACGCTTTCCCTTGAAGCGCTCGTATATAACGGCAGCGATAAAACGACCGACCTTGAGTCTCTGTCCTGCACGACTTACGATATGTCAAAAAACGGCGACACCAACGTATATGTAACGAATTTACCGTTCATAGCCAAGACGGACAGCTACCGCATAGGCGTAAGAGTAAAGAAGGGCGCATCACAGATGAACGCGGGCAAGAT
>JAFOLN010000167.1 GCA_017419325.1 Clostridia bacterium | reverse complement strand
TTTTACAATCCCTCCGTCTGCCTTCGGCAGACACCTCCCGTCCGGGGCCCCCGGAAAAAAGCTCTGCGGATTTTTTGGGGTGGTTCAGCAAGGGAGCCTAGAGATTCTTCGGCGCATTTGCGCCTCAGAATGACACCTCATCCGTCACGCCTGCGGCGCGCCACCTTCCCCCGGGGGGGGGGAAGGCTTTTTGGAACGAAGTTAAAAACATACAAGAGGATTTATTATGAAAATAATTGCGGGCCTCGGCAATCCGGGGCAAAAATACACCTTCTCGCGTCACAACGCGGGCTTTTTGTTCATGGACTATATTTCGCAGAAGCACCATATCCCCATTGACCGCCTGAAGTTCAAGGCGCTCATGGGGCAGGGCATGATAGGCGGCGAAAAGGTGGTGCTTTTAAAGCCCCAGACGTTCATGAACCTCTCCGGCGAGGCGGTGGCCGCCGCGCTGGACTTTTACAAGCTCACCACCGACGACCTTATCATCGTCTACGACGACATAACCATCCCCACGGGGCGCATGCGCATACGTATGAGGGGAAGCGACGGCGGTCATAACGGCATAAAGTCCGTAATATACTTAACGGGCAGCGACGTGTTCGACCGCATAAAGCTGGGCTGCGGCGCCGAGCGCCATGAGGACTTCGACATGGTGGACTTTGTGCTGTCGGGTTTTTCGGACGGGGAAAAGAAGCTGCTTTTCGAGGTAATAGAAAACGCCGCCGACGCGCTTTGCATGCTCGTTCGCGGAGAGCGGCGCGAGGCGCAGAACAAATACAACGGTCTCGACCTTACGAAGAAAGAGGAGAAAAGCGAAGGCTGACCGCATTTTCGGAGAAAAACATGTCGCTTAAGAATATACTTGACAAAACAGGCGAATACGCAGAGGCGCTGACCCTTATTAAAAAGGGCGCCTCCGCCGTCGCCTTAAACGGACTGTCACAGGTGCATAAGGCGCACCTGTGCGCCTTTTTTTATAAGAATACGAAAAAGAACCTGCTCGTCGTCGTGCCCGACGCCGTGGACGCCCGCGCGCTTGGGGCAGATATCGAGGCCTTCTCGGGGGAGGAGCCGCTTATGTTCCTGTCGCGCTCCCTCCTTTTCGAGGACACGCTGTCGCGCTCCTACTCGGACGAATACGAAAGAATCAGCACCATGGCGGCGGCGGGCGAGGGGCGAAGCATTATTATAGCCGACGCGCCCGCGCTCATGCAGCGCCTGCCCTCGCCCGACGGCTTCGCGGGCATGTGCCGCTCGTTTTATGTGGGGCGGGAGTACGACCCCGACGAGATAACCGGGTATCTTTTCGAGGCGGGCTACGAATACGCCGACACCGTTGAGGGGCGCGGCCAGTATTCCCGCCGCGGCTCCATTATAGACATATTCCCGCCCGCGATGGACTGTCCCGTAAGGCTTGACTTTTTCGATACGGAGCTTGACTCCCTTTCCACCTTCGACCCCATAGGCCAGCGGCGCATCGACGAGATAAAGGAGGCGCACATAACGCCCGCGCGCGAGGTGTTCCTTACGTCGGACGACCGCCGCAGGCTTGAAAAGAAGCTTCTGTCCCTGGCGAAGGAGGCGGCGAAGGCGGGGGAGGAGAAGCTGTCCTCCCGCATGAGCGACGAGGCCGGGCGGCTTTCCTCGGCCATTCGCACTGTGGCCCTCGACAAGTACCTGCCGCTTTTCTCGGGCGCGTCGCTCTTTGACTACCTTGACGACGCTCTCATAGCCGTATCGGAATACAAATCCGTAAAGGACGCCTGCGAGCGCTATGAAAAGGAGACGGCGGAGGACGTCGCCCGCGCCCGCGAGGAGGGCTTTATGCCCCCGAAGGCGAAGAATATCCTTTTCGGCTTTTACGACGTACACGGGAGCATGACGAAGCATCCGCTCATCCATATGGAGGCGCTTTCCCATAACTCCTACGACCACGAGGTAAGCCGCGCATTTGACGTTGCGGCCTCCGTCATGCCCGCGTTTAAGTCGGAGGAGGGGCTTTCCGACGACCTTAAGTATTACAGGCGTTTACGCTACGCCCAGATCATCACGGTAAAGGACGAAGCCCACGCCCGCGCGCTTATAGACCGCCTGCTCGAATACGACGTCGCGGCCGCGTATGAACAGACGCCGAAGCCCGCGCCGGGAAAGATAGCCGTGACATCCGGCACGCTTTCCTCCGGCTTTATATACAAGGGCTCGCTTTTATGCGTATACGTTCAAAGCTCGGCGACTAAGGCGCGCCGCCGCGCCCGCGCGCCCCGCTCGGAGGATTACGACCCCAAGGCGCGCCTTCATTCCTTCACCGATCTGAAGGAGGGCGACTATGTGGTTCATCAGAATTACGGCATAGGGCAGTTCGTGGGCATTGAGCGCATGGAGGCTCACGGCGTGCAGAAGGATTATCTCAAGATAATCTACGCCGGAAGCGAGGTGCTCTACGTCCAGTGCGACAGGCTCGACATGATATC
>JAFOLN010000166.1 GCA_017419325.1 Clostridia bacterium | reverse complement strand
CGGCGCAATCACGCTCGTTACCATCATGTGGTTCTCCTACAGCTACGTTTATGCATGCATCTCCATGGCAACGTCCGGTCTCTTATACGGCTGCTGCCTCCCGGCTCCGAAGGTACTGCTTCTCCAGCTCCCCGAGGTTTCCGGTCCGCGTGCCGGTACCGCAATCGGTATCTACACCACTATAGAGCGTGTATGCGTTGTTGTATTCATCGCTCTGGTTGGCCCGAAGATCCTCAGCTGGACCCCCGACCTTGGATACGGCATGTCCCCGCTCGTAGGCAGAATCCAGATGCTTATGTACATCCAGCCTATACTTCTTGCTCTTGCACTCCTTGTTAACAAGAAGCGTTACGGCAACATCTTCGCACACGTTGCAAAGAAGGAAGGCACTCTGGCTGCACAGCATGAAGGCAAATAATTAAGGCTTCTATCAAAAAGATTGCATGAAAGCATTGATATAATAAGCGTTCTACAAAACAGGCCTGGCGGCGGCAGATATGATCTGCCGCCGCCGTCCTATTATCTTTTATTTTTCACGCCGGATTTCATCTTAAAAAAGTATTATCTCCCCCGCTTTCTCATACCTTTTCCCGCCTTTTTATCATATCCCCCGCTTCGATATGCCGATTTGCTTCATATTAAAATGCAATTCATATCCCCTAATAAAAAATATTTACAAATCAGTCAAAAATACTGGTTTTTCGCATATTCGTCCGTTCCGGCGACGCGAAAACCTCCACTATCCGACAAAAAAATAATCATTTTTTATTAAAAGCCTTTTGGTCAAAATGCATATTTGATTTATATTTAACGTTCATTTTTTATGGAAAATATCCAAAAACCTATTGACATCCTTACTTGAAAAACGTATATTATACATATCCTTAATATAATTGTTAATAAAGTGTTACGGATTTTAAAACTTACTTTTTATACGGTTTAAGGCATAAAAAAGCTTTTATTGGTTTGTAGGCGGTTTACGCTTATTATACAATTTTATTTTTTAAGGAGGGAATCTTTATGTCAGAAGCGATTGCTTCAAAAGGCGTCAGCAATGGCACCAAATGGCGCGTTATGATATGTATATTCCTGTTCTACTTCCTTGGACTCGGATTTACAAATCAGTTCTTCAACGTTGCCCTCGGTCCGATGATCGCAGACATGGGTTGGGATGCAACTCAGGGTGCGGCGATCTCGAACGCAATGTTCCTCGGCATGATCTGGTTCGTTTTCGTAGCCGGATTCCTGCTCGACAAGTTCAGCGTAAAGAAAATGTTCGTCGTTGAGATATTCCTCGTAGGTATCCTTTTTGCCTTAAGAGGTTTTGCAACGGGCTTCGCATTCTTCTATGCACTGATGATCCTCTACGGTGTGCTCAGCGCATTCTACATTCCGACCTGCGTTAAGCTCATCTCCCTTTGGTTCGACGGCAAGCAGATCGCCCTTGCAAACGGTATACTTACCTGCGGCAGCCCGGCAGGTCAGCTTGTTGCAAACACCGTCGGCTTTAAGCTGGCTCTGGCTATCGGCGGATGGAAGGTTATGTACATCGTAACAGGTGTTCTCGTTCTGGTCGTTGCAGTTATCGCTATCTTCCTTGTAAAGGACAGAAAGAGCGAGGATGCAGCCCTCGAGTCCGCAATACTTACAAAGGACGACCTTTCCTTCGCAAAGAACATCAAGGGCGTTGCTTCTACGCCCGGCGTATGGGTATACTGTCTGGCAAACGGCTTCTTCGTAGGCTTCGTTTATGCTATCATGGCGTTCCAGAACTATGTATACCAGAACGACCCCGGATGGGGACTTGATCCTACGGTATCAGGCACCATCCCGGCATTCTCCAACTGCGTATCAATGTGCTGCTACGTACTTGTTCCATTGGTATTTGCAAGACTTGGAATTCAGAAATGGTGGGGCGTTGCGGCTATATTCTGCGCTATCGGCGCCATCACCCTCGTTACCGCACAGTGGTTCGCATACAGCTATGTATTTGCATGTGTTGCAATGGCAACGTCCGGTCTCTTATACGGCTGCTGCCTCCCGGCTCCGAAGGTTCTCCTTCTGCAGCTCCCCGAGGTTTCCGGTCCGCGTGCCGGTACCGCAATCGGTATCTACACCACGATAGAGCGCGTATGCGTTGTTGTATTCGTTGCAATCATCGGCCCGAAGGTACTTGCTTGGGATCCTTCCGTTCCGGGTATGTCCCCGTTCGTTGGTAAGATTCAGGCTCTTATGTACATCCAGCCGATACTCCTTGCCCTCGCTCTTCTCATCAACAAGAAGCGCTACGGCAACATCTTCGCACACGTTGCAAAGAGAGAAGGTACTCTTGCTGCACAGCATGAAGCTCAGCAGCAGTAAAGGCTTCTATCAAAAAGATTGCATGAAAGCATTGATATAATAAGCGTTCTACAAAAAAGAAGACTGCGGCGGTTTATTCGCCGCAGTTTTTCTTTTGTCACAGCGCCCTCCGGCCGCTTTTGCCCCCGGGCATTTATTCATCGCCGAAAGGTATGACTTTTTGCTTTTCCGCCTCCGTTTTTACGAGGCTTTTGCCGCCTTCGTATGCGCTTTAGTCACTTTTACCATTTTGTTTATGTTTTAACAATCACTTTTTGTGAAATATGCATATGTGCCTATTGACATTCTCTTTCTTCACGCGTATAGTAGATTATATAAAGGACTAATCTCTTGCTATATTATGTGTTTTTTATAAAGCGTATATAAGCGCACGGCTGCGCTTATCATAAAAAATTAAGTTATAGGGAAGGAATTTTATGTCAGAAGCTATTGCTTCAAAAGGCGTCAGCAACAATACAAAATGGCGTGTGCTGATATGTATATTCCTGTTCTACTTCGTAGGACTGGGCTTTACAAATCAGTTCTTCAACGTTGTCCTCGGCGTAATGGTTGCGGACATGGGATGGGATCCGGCTCAGGCGACGCTCATTTCATCGGCAATGTTCGGCGCGATGATATGGTTCGTTTTCGTAGCCGGCATCTTCCTCGACAAGTTCAGCGTTAAGAAGCTGTTCATGGTCGAAATAATCCTCGTTGCGATATCGTTCATATTAAGAGGCTTTGCAACGGGCTTTACGTTCTTCTTTGCGCTGATGATAGTTTACGGCGTATTGAGCGCATTCTACATCCCCACGGTAATAAAGCTCGTTTCGCTGTGGTTCGACGGCAAGCAGATAGCTCTTGCGAACGGCGTTCTCACCTCCGCAAGCCCCTGCGGCCAGCTCGTTGCGAACCTTGCGGGCTACAAGATAGCGATGGCTATCGGCGGCTGGAAGGTCATGTTCATCACAACGGGCGTACTTATGGTCTGCATCTTCATCGTTTCCATGTTCCTCGTTAAGGACAGAAAGAGCGAGGACGCGGCGCTGGAGTCCGCAATACTTACAAAGGACGACCTTACATTCGGCAAGAACATCAAGGGTGTTGCATCCACCCCGGGCGTTTGGATCTACGCTCTGGCAAACGGATGCTTCCTCGGCATGGTATATGCACTCATGGCATACCAGAACTACATCTATCAGACCGACCCGGGATGGGGCCTCGACCCGTCCGTATCAGGTACGGTGCCTGCGTTCTCCAACTGCGTATCGATGTGCGCATATACTCTCGTTCCCCTTGTTTTTGCACGGCTCGGAATCCAGAAATACTGGCAGATCGCCGCAATATTCACCGCCATCGTTGCAGTGTGCGTCGCATCCACAGGCTGGATGGCATACAACTACGCATGGGCATGCGCATCCATGGCAATATCCGGTCTTATGTACGGCTGCTGCCTGCCTGCTCCTAAGGTACTTATGCTTCAGCTCCCCGAGGTTTCGGGTCCGCGTGCCGGTACCGCAATGGGCGTATACACCACAATGGAACGTGTTTGCGTAACGATATTCGTTGCGTTCTTAGGTCCGAAGATCCTCGCGTGGGATCCTTCCGTTCCGGGTATGTCCGTTCTCGCCGGCAAGTTCCAGCTCATCATGCTCATCCACCCCGTACTTCTTGCTCTCGCACTTCTCGTCAACAAGAAGCGCTACGGCAACATCTATGCAATCGTTGCAAAGAAGGAAGGCACGCTGGCTGCACAGCATGAAGCAAAATAATTTGTTCAACACAGTTTAAAACGGATGATTCGTTTGTATAATAAGCGTTTCTCAAAAGAGACCGTCGGCGGCAATGATATGCCGCCGACGGTCTCTTTATGATTCATTTTTATTGTCGCGGTGCGTTTAAGTCTCCGCGGATCTCGTGCCTCCCGCGAAGTCGAGGTACGACTGAAGTATTATCACCGCCGCCACCGTATCGACGGCTTTTTTTCGCTTTTTGTTTCGCACGTTCGCCTCGTTCAGAACGTATATTGCGCTCTTCGTCGTCCCCCGCTCGTCCCACAGCGTCACGGGGACGTCCGGCAGGCGGGCCCGAAGCCTCTCGGCGAACTCCTCCGTCTTTTTCGCCCTCTCGCCTATCGTATTGTTCATGTTCTTCGGATAGCCTAAAACGATGCGCTCCACGTCGAACTCGAGGGCGCGCTTCTCTATCTCGTCGATCACGCGGTCGGCGTTTCGCTCGCTTAACGTCCCGACGGCGTTGGCTATTATCTGCATGGGGTCGGACACGGCAAAGCCGGTGCGGGCGTCGCCGTAGTCTATGCCGAGTATTCTTTTCATTGGCCTGCCTCCGTCAATAATTCTTTCTCTCCAAAAGCTCAATGGCATATCTGCTGTTTAAAAGCGCTTTCTCCTTAAGATGCGCGTATGACTCCTTCAGCGCCGCCGTCATGGGTCTGTCAAGCGCCACCGAAAGCGCATCGGAGAGGCTCACGAATGTGGCGTCCTCGATGTTTACGAAGTCGGAAACGTGTACGCTGTCGAGAAAGCCCCTCACCTTTTCATCGTATACGATGCCGCAGAGGCGCACTCCCGCCGCCGTGCCGAATATGAGCGAATGAAGGCGCATGCCAAGCACAAGCTCGCTTCTCGATATGACGCCGATGATGTCCTGCGCGTTGTAGCGTCCCGACACGATAAAAGCATCCGTTTTCATAAGCGACGCCACCCGCTTCGATATCTCACGGTCGTAGGGCTCATGGAACGGGATGAACAGGGTCCTGAGTCCCCGCGCCGCGTATATGGTGTCAAGCGCGCGGGCAAGGTCGGCCTCGAAGGCGGGCGGATTGTTCTTCCAGCCGCGCACCGATACGCAGATGAACCTTTCATTTGCGGGGATGTTCTCGCGGCTCAGTATCGCGTCGATGCGCTCCGGGGCGGGCAGGTCTATGGTCAGCGTTATGTCCGCCGTTTCGTATATGTCGGGCTTCGTAACGCCTATCTCGTTTAAGAACCTGTGGGATATGCTCTCCCTCAATGTGATAACGTCCACATTGTTTACTATCTTCTTTACAATGTATCTGTTGAAGCTCTTGTTCACGGGGCCCACGCCGTTTGAATAGAGCATGGTCTTCGCGCCTATCATCTGCGCGCAGAAGAGCACCGACACATAATATATGAGGGATTTTGTGCTCGTAACGTCCTGTATCAGATTGCCGCCGCCGTATATGAGCGTCTCCGAACGTCTGAGCGTGCGTATGACGCTTATTATATTGAAGCGGTCGAAAAAGTCGATGTTCTCCTCTTTTCTCAGCTTCATGGACATATTCGACAGCACGCACAGCGACAGCCCCGGCTGTATGCTGAGCAAATTCTGTATAACGGCGTCAAGCAGCGCGTCGTCGCCGCTGTTGTTGAAGCCGTAGTATCCGAGGATGAGAAAATCGTACTTCTTCCCGTAGGAGCGCCCCTTCACCTTTTCGTATACGTTCACCGCATCGTCCGTCATGCGCTCGATGGAATAGCGCTCCTTCACAAAGGCGCGTCCCGCCGAAAGTATGGGCGCGGACACGGCCGCGTCCTCCGACAGCGCGGTGAGGACGTCGCGAAGGAACACATCGTCCGACGGCTTCTCAAAGCCGCGGCAGGTGAAGTTGTTGTTTATGCAGGCTTCCTTTATCGTGTCGTCGTAAAGCCCCATATATCCGAAGTCGCTCGCAAGAAGCACCCGCTTTTCGCAGCTCATGGCCTCCAGCGCCGCTCTCGACACGGCCACCACAAGGGACGCCATGCGAAGGAGGCGGTCAATGTCAGTGCGCGCGCCCGTAAGAAAGACGGCCTTTCTCGGAAGGGCGGCGTTTATCGCCTCGGCCTCCCCCGAAAGCTCATCGAGCCTGTCGCCCGCGCCTATTATGACGATGTTCGCGTCGGGCTCGCGCTCGAGTATCTTCGGCGCAAGGCGCGCAAGTTTAAAGGCATACTCGCCGCTGTCGAAGTTTATGCGGCCGAGATATACGATGTTCTTCCCGCCCCGGGGCACGCCCAGCTCCTCATATACGCTTTCGTCGGCATCGCCCGGAGCGAAACGCTCGGAATTTATGCCGTTTATCGTAACGGTTATGTCGTTTTCCGACAGCTTGTAATTGTCAAGAAGGTATTTCTTTATGTCCTCGCTCACCGCAAGCGTCTTCTGGCCCCACCGCGTTACGTATTTCAAGCCCGTGCCGGTGAAATATGCGCCGTGGGCCGTCGTAACAAAGACGATGTTCTTCTTTTTGCATAAAAAGTGGCAGATGAACGCGGGTATCCTCGCGTGTGCGTGGACTATATCTATTTTTTCGTCCGCGGCTATTTTTTCAAGCGTCCTGTAAGCCTCAAGGAGGCTCGAGGGATGCTTGCTCGTGAGAGGCACCCTGTAATGCTTTATGTCCGCCGCTTCAAGCACGCTCACATACGAACCGCCTCTCGACGCGCAGACCACATTGTACCCCCGCCGCTTCAGGGCGCAGGCCAGCTCTATGAAATGTGTCTCCGCACCGCCTATATCAAGGCTCATCGTTACAAGCAGTATATTATTCAATGAAAGCACCTCAATAAGATAAAGTCTTTTATTTATAAAAGTATATATCATAGGCGGGCGCTTTTCAACAAGTAGTTTTGAATGTTTTTCGTCCCGCCTCCGGATGAGACTTTTTTGTATTTTATGGCTTTTTAAACCTCGGTCATGTGCATTATCAAAAGTATTTGTTCATTTTTATTAAAGAAACGCATATAAAAGGTTTATAGTGCTTGTAAAAATAAAAAAGAATGTTATAATAGAATAAAAACAATCATCGAGGTAAGTATTATGCTTGATTTCCATTTAAATCCCAATCTGGCGCTGTTTCTCGATATCATAGGCGTTCTGATACTCGTGGTCGGCATGTACCTTTTTATGTCCTACGTTAAGCTCGGTCAGCTTAAAACGCGGGTGCGCACCGACGCGACGAGGCTTGCCATCAAGCTTGACAAAAGATACGCGCTGCTTACCGACCTTCTGGCGTGTATAAGAGAGAACGGCGTTGAGGAGAAAAACGCCGTAAGCGCTGTCGTAAAGGCGCGCGCCCAGGCCTCCAGGTCGAAGAACGCGCTTGACCATATCGGTCTTGAGGGCAACTTTACATATTCCCTCCTGCGCCTTCTTACTATATTAAAGAAGAAGTACCCCGAGCTGAACGAAGACATGTGGTATGTGGATATCATGGCAAAGTTCAGATACCTGAACGGCTCCATAAACGAGGAGGGCCGCGCGTACAATGTCATGACCCGCTCCTACAACGACCTTGTAAAGGCGTTCCCGTCTAAGATCGTTGCGAAGTGGATGAAGTACAAGAACGCTCCCGTATATCTCTCCTTCGAGGAGGCGCGCCTTATGCTCACCGGCAAGGACCCCATCCCGGAGAAGGAGTTAAGAAAGCAGGAGTACGAGATACAGAACAAGATAAACGCCCGCGAGCGCGCCGAGCGCAAGGCCAAGAGAGCCGAGTGGAAGGCGGCAAACCAGGCGGAAAAGGACAAGAAGAAGAGAGACAAGGAGCACGAGAAGGAAGTTTATGAGATCATGAAGCAGCGCGAGGCCGACCTTGAGCAGGAGGAGCAGGCGCGCATTGCCGAAAGAGAGGCTCAGAGAAAGGAAAAGGATATCGCCCGCCGTCAGAAATACGAGGACGAAAAATCGAAATAAGACATGCATATATGTCCCGGCCTAAACCTTGGCCGGGACGTTCTCTTTTGGCAAAATGACAAACGGCGGGGCGTTCGGTGCGTGATTTTTCCCTTATTTATAGAAAAAACACAAACCTCACAAAAACGAAAAAAACACTTGCAATCGTGATTTTTATATGATATAGTATTAGGTACCTGTAAAAGGTGCTTTTTTTATTGTGCAAAAAAACAGGCTGTAACCAATATACGCTTAGATATAAAACGACGGAGGTGTCAAGATGAGAGTTAAGATCACGCTGGCCTGCACGGAATGCAAGCAGAGAAATTACAACACGATGAAGAACAAGAAGAACGACCCTGACAGGCTTGAGATGAACAAATACTGCAGATTCTGCAGAAAACACACTCTGCATAAGGAATCAAAATAACAGACTTGGAGGTCACTTAAATGGCAGACGCTGCTGCTCCCAAAAAGAAAAATATTTTCAAGCGGTTTATCCCCTATCTGAAGGAACTGCGCAGCGAGACCAAAAAGATAGTATGGCCCAACAGGTCGCAGGTCACGAACAATACGATAGTGGTTATCGTTATGATAGTCGTTATCGGCGCGTTCATTGCGGCTGTTGACTCGCTTTTAGGCCTCGGAATGTTTGCTTTATTCGGAAGATAAGATAAGCGCGTACTAAATTGACCGAAGAAGGAGGTCTCTGTCCGCAGGGTTTCCCCGGGACAGTTTACGAAATATGTCTGAAGGCGCAAAATGGTATGTTGTACACACTTATTCGGGCTATGAAAACAAGGTGTCCGCCGACATTATGAAGGCGGCCGAAACGCGCGGCATGACCGATCTCATACAGGCGGTCAGCGTTCCCCTTGAGAAGGTTGTTGAGATTAAGGAAAACAGCCGCAAAGAGGTGGAGCGCAAGATGTTCCCTGGATATGTGCTTGTTAAGATGATTATTACCGACGAAAGCTGGTACGTCGTTAGAAATACGCGCGGCGTTACGGGCTTTGTCGGCCCCGGTTCCAAGCCCGTTCCCTTAAGCGAAAGCGAAATACTCGCTTTAGGCGTTGAAAAGCGCGCCGTATCCGTTGATTACGGCGTGGGCGACACGGTAAGGATACTGGACGGTGCGCTTGCTTCCTTCAGCGGCTACGTTGAAGAACTGAACATAGATAAGAATTATGTAAAAGTAAGCGTGTCCATGCTCGGACGCACTCTCCCCGTTGAGCTGGAGCTCGACCAGGTTGAGCGCGTGGAGCAGGCGTAAAAAAGTATATTTTGCGAAAAAGCCTTTCGCATCATATAACCGCGCATGCGCGGTAAAGTGGGAGAGAGGAAAATTTTTAAGCCTCTCGACTTTTGACCACATTGAATTATGGAGGTGTACTAAGTGGCTCAGAAAGTAATAGGCTACGTTAAGCTTCAGATCCCCGCCGGCAAAGCAACTCCCGCTCCCCCGGTAGGACCTGCGCTTGGTCAGCATGGCGTCAACATCATGGCGTTCACTAAGGAGTTCAACGAAAGAACAAAGAAGGATATCGGTCTTATAATCCCGGTAGTAATAACGGTCTACGCCGACCGCTCCTTCTCGTTCATAACCAAGACTCCGCCCGCAGCAGTTCTTATAAAGAAGGCCTGCAACATAGAAAGCGGTTCCGGCGTCCCCAACAAGACGAAGGTAGCTACTATCTCGAAGGACGAGATAAGAAAGATAGCCGAGCTTAAAATGCCCGACCTTAACGCGTCCAGCGTTGAGACCGCAATGAGCATGATAGCCGGCACGGCACGCAGCATGGGCGTTGTTGTTGAAGAATAATCGCCCCGCGCGCCTGTGGGAGGACAAGTCCGAAAATACCACACTATTGTAAGGAGGAAAACTCGTGAAGAGAGGAAAGAATTATAAAGAGAGCCAGAAGCTCATAGACAGAAGCACGCTCTATGAGCCCCAGGAGGCGCTCGATTTAGTTATCAAGACCGCGAAGGCAAAGTTCGACGAGACCGTTGAACTGCACATAAAGCTGGGCGTTGACTCGCGTCACGCAGACCAGCAGGTAAGAGGCGCCGTTGTACTTCCCAACGGTACCGGCAAGACCGTTCGCGTGCTTGTATTCGCAAAGGAAGAGAGATTTGAAGAGGCAAAGGCTGCCGGCGCCGATTTCGTAGGCGGCGCGGAGCTTATCCCGAAAATACAGAACGAGAACTGGTTCGATTACGACGTTGTTATCGCAACTCCCGACATGATGGGCGTTGTGGGCCGTCTCGGCCGTGTGCTCGGCCCGAGAGGTCTTATGCCTAACCCGAAGGCAGGTACCGTAACGCCCGACATCGCACGTGCTGTAAGCGAGGCCAAGGCAGGTAAGATAGAGTACCGTCTCGACAAGACGAACATCATCCACTGCCCCATCGGCAAGGTATCCTTCGGCGTTGAAAAGCTTTCTGAGAACTTCGACGCTCTTATGGGCGCGGTTATCAAGGCTAAGCCGGCCGCTGCAAAGGGTCAGTATGTAAGAAGCTGCGTAGTTGCTTCCACCATGGGCCCCGGCGTTAAAATAAACAACGCAAAATTCTAAACAAGGCTTGACATATCCAAGGCTTTATAATAAAATAATACGGTAATCCAAAGACAGCAGGCGCATTTCGCGTAATTGGCACGTCCTACCTGCCGAGGAGAGCTTTCATCTTTTCTTATAATATAAGTAAAGGGTTCTTTTCGGTCGGAAAAGAACCCTTTTTTGCTGTCATGATCCTAAAAACTTGGGAGGTGAAATCTTAAAATGCCCAGTGAGAAAATTTTAAGCGAGAAGAAAGTCATCGTGGAGGAGCTTGCGAAGAAGCTTTCCGCTCCGTCCGGCGTTTTCGTTGACTATAAAGGCATCACCGTTGCTGAGGACACCGTGCTCAGACGCGACCTGCGCGCTGCCGGCGTTGATTACAGCGTCGTAAAGAACACTCTTACGCGCCTTGCCGCAAAAGAGGTAGGTCTTGACGGTCTCGATGAGATACTCAACGGTACGACGGCTCTGGCTGTTTCCACCACCGATATGATCGCTCCCGCTAAGATCTTATCGAAATTTGCCAAGGACAACGAAAAGTTCACCATTAAGATGGGCTTCGTTGAGGGCAAGGTAATAACTCCCGCTGAGGTTGACGCACTTGCACAGCTTCCGTCCAAGGAAGAGCTCATCGCAAAGGCTCTCGGCGGCCTGAACGCTCCTATCTCGGGCTTCGTAAACGTACTGAACGGCAACCTGAGAGGTCTCGTTGTTGCGCTTAACGCAATCGCAGAAAAGAAGGCAGGAGAAGAGGCTGCATAAAGCCTTCTGCCGCATTAAAAAACAAAAAATATAATCGAAATATTATTGGAGGTAATTTAAAATGGCAAGCGAGAAAGTTGTAAAGTTAATTGAAGATGTAAAGGCTCTTACCGTACTGGAGCTTTCCGAGCTCGTTAAGGCTCTTGAGGAAGAATTCGGCGTATCCGCAGCTGCTCCCGTAGCTGTTGCTGCTGCTCCCGCTGCAGGCGCTGCCGCTGCTGACGCTCCGGCTGCTGAGAAGACCGATTTCGACGTTATCCTCGCAGACGTTGGCGCTGAGAAGATCAAGGTTATCAAGGTAGTTAGAGAAGTTACCAGCCTTGGCCTGAAGGAAGCTAAGGAGCTCGTTGACAACGCTCCTAAGGCTATAAAGGAAGGCATCTCCAAGGAAGACGCTGAGGCTATCAAGGCTAAGTTCGAAGAAGTTGGCGCAAAGATCGAGCTTAAGTAATTTAAGTCTTAAAACATATAAAAAGGGACTCGAAAGAGTCCCTTTTTTGTTTTTCGGGAGTTTTCCCTGCCGCGGGCGTAAAACGCGTCCGCTTAGTGCCGCAATGCGCGCACAGAGTTCAAGCCCCGCCCCGGAGCAAAAAAGCATCCACCGAGTCTTTGCCCGGTGGATGCTCTGAACCTCTGTCATATTGCATTGGCTGCCGCATTACACGAAAGAAGCTTCGCAATTTCGCTCATTCATAATACGAGATGCCCATGGGGCGATTGTCCTTATCCGTAACCATCACCCGGAAATGGGCGGCGGCGGGCATGGGCATGATGTACTGGCTGAGCGTGTCCTTCACCGTTTTGATGGAGACGCTCACGAGCCGCCCGTTCTTGTCATACTGGGCCAGGATCAGCCGGATCTCGTCATATCGCTCCCGGTCGAGGGTGACCTCCAGGACCTTTTCGGTCACGTTTTTGTGGGCGTCGGTCACGTCGACTCCCAGCCGCGGGAGATAGACGTCTTTATTCGTGATCTCCTCCTCACCGTACGGATCGCCAAACAGCTTGCCGCAGTCTGTGCAGCGGTAGTGAGCCAGATTGCCCGAGTCGGCGTAGGTGGGTTCCACGGCCTCCACCGGGACGAGGTCGTGTTCGTTGACCCTGAGCTTCGTCTTGTCGTCGACCGTAATATCTCCGGTGGTGG
>JAFOLN010000165.1 GCA_017419325.1 Clostridia bacterium | reverse complement strand
CCGAATGCAACGAAAGGGGAGGTCAGGGCGGCGCTCTCTGCGGCTCAGTGTGACGATATCATTGAAAAGCTGCCGGACGGCATGGATACGGTCATCGGAACGAAGGGCACGTACCTTTCCGGCGGCGAGCAGCAGCGCGTGGCGCTTGCAAGGGCCATATTAAAAGACGCGCCGATAGTTGTACTGGACGAGGCCACAGCCTTTGCCGACCCCGAAAACGAAGCGATGATACAGAAGGCTTTCGCGGCGCTTACAAAAAGCCGCACGGTCGTAATGATAGCGCACCGCCTGTCAACGGTCGTAGGCGCGGACAAGATCATTGTATTGAATGAAGGAAAAGCGGTCGAAGAGGGAACACATGACGAGCTGCTTGGGATGAACGGTCTTTACGCCCGTATGTGGACGGAATACAATCGCGCCGTCAAATGGCGCATCACTCAGACGGACGCGGCAGAAAAGGAGGTTTAGCAATGTTCGGAAAAGACTTTCAGCGTAAATATGCCCTTACCGACCGCGGGGTAAAGAATGCAAAAAAGGGGACGCTCTGGACGGTCATTGTGAACCTTGTCGTCATGGCCGGGATGGGAATACTCTATTTCATGATGGAGGGCTTCATGGGCACTTTAACAGAGGGAGACCCGCTCCCGAATGCCCTTACGTTTATTCTTCTCGCAATAGCCTTTGTCATCCTTTCGCTTATTACACATCTGCAGCAGTACCGCACCACCTACGGTCTTGTCTACAAAGAAGTGAAGGACGTCCGAATAAGCATTGCGGAACGCTTAAGAAAGCTGCCTTTGGGCTATTTCGGGAAGCGTGATCTTGCGGATCTCACGGAGACCGTTATGGGTGACGTGAACCGTCTTGAGCATGTATGGTCCCATTGTCTCGGGTACCTTTACGGCTCATACATTTCCACGGCGATTGTCGCCGTCGGACTCATATGCTTTAACTGGAAGCTTGCCGCCGCCTGCCTGTGGGGCGTTCCCGTCGCGTTCGCGCTTCTCTTTGGGAGCAGGAAGCTTGCGAAGAATAATTCCGAGATTACGAAAGAGGCCGCCGTGGGTGTGTCCGACGGCATTCAGGAAACGCTGGAGAATATACGGGAGATTCGGGCTGTGAACCGGGAGGAGCTTTTTTTGGAGAGCCTCAACGATAAAATCGACTGCCATGAGAAAAGCATGATAAAAGGCGAATTGTCCACGGGCGTTTTTGTCAACGCGGCCAGCGTTATCATGCGTCTCGGCGTGGCGACAACAATCCTTACGGGCACGGGCATGATACTCTCGGGACAGATTGATTTCATGATGCTCTTTTTGTTCCTTCTGGTGATTACCCGAGTATATGCGCCTTTTGACCAGGCGCTGGCGCTTATTGCCGAGATGTTCATGTCGCAGATATCCGCCGCCCGACTCATGGAGATTTACGATACGAAGCCCGCCGAAGGCGCCGACCGATTTAATCCGGACGGATATGATATTGTCTTTGAAAACGTCGGATTTGCCTATGACGATGAGCAGGTGCTTCGCGGGGTGAGCTTTACGGCAAAGGAAGGCGAAGTGACGGCGCTGGTGGGGCCCTCGGGTTCGGGCAAAAGCACCTGCGCGAGACTTGCGGCCGGACTTTGGAATATAAACGAGGGCACGATACGCGTAGGCGGGGTGGATATCTCGTCCGTCGACCCGGAGGTACTGCTTACCGATTATTCCATGGTATTTCAGGACGTCATGCTGTTTGACGATACGGTAATGGAGAACATTCGGCTGGGCAGGCACGGCGCATCCGATGAAGAGGTTCTGGCGGCCGCCGAAGCGGCGAACTGCGACGAGTTCGTAAGAAAGCTGCCCGGGGGATATAGAACGCCCATCGGCGAGAACGGGGCGAAGCTCTCCGGCGGCGAGCGTCAGCGCATATCCATTGCCCGCGCGCTCTTAAAGAACGCGCCCATAGTGCTTCTTGACGAAGCGACGGCCTCTTTGGACGTTGAGAATGAAACGAAGGTGCAGGGCGCGCTTTCGCGCCTCCTTTCCGGGAAAACGGTGCTGGTCATCGCCCACCGTATGCGCACGGTCGAGGCCGCCGATAAGATAGTTGTCCTTTCGGACGGCAGAGTGGCCGAAGAGGGAAGCCCCGCGGAGCTTTTAAACAATAAAGACAGTATTTTCAGGCGCATGACGAAGCTTCAGAATGCCGGCGCAGAATGGAGCATCTGACGGTTATGAAAAAAGCGGGGTTATTTCACGGAAGAACGGAAATCATTTGCTCCATATGCATAGAAGGCGACACAGGGGGAACGCTTTTGAAGATAGGATAAAAGACGCGAAATACAGCGCAAATCCCCGCCGCGGACTAAGCTTTCCACGGCGGGGATTTTTATGCATGAAAGGCGGCGTTATATGAGATGCGGCAGGTCAAGCGTCTGAAACTCCCAGAATGAGTCTGTAAGGTCAAGCTTTTCCCGAAGCTTTCTTGCGTCGTCGCTTCGGTCGATAAAATCCGCAAGCACGCCGTCCTCAAAAACGAACTCCATGAGCGTTTTATATGCGAAGGGCTGCTGATATCCCATATGAATATAATAATCATGCATAAAGTCCGTCCCGGCAAGTATTTTTCCCGTATAAGGAATGAAAAGCTCCACGTTTTTATAAAGCCTGTGCCCGTAGTACTTGGGAAGCCGGATAAGCTTTGGCTTCCGATGAGGGCCTGCGTGTGCAGTCATTTCTTCAAACTCCTGCGGTTCGGCAGAGACCCCGTTGAATACGGGGTATTCGCCGTTTTTATTGAACAAATACAGGTTTTTAAGATACAGCACGCTGTAACGGACGTCGTATTCGCACCAGTATCCGCGCCAGCACGCGGTCGAGCTGTAGTGCGGCGTAAGCCCGTAGTCGCGCGGGTCGAACGGCATGGGCGGCGACATCCTCGAAAGGGAGTATGTAATGTTTTCATAGGTGTAAAAGTCCGTTATTTGAGCCGTCATTATGTTCACGTCCTCTCTTCGTCGGATTTGGGGATGCTGTTTATCGTCTCCGCTATTTTCTCGTCTCCCGTGAGGTCGTATGTTATGGACAAAAAATAACCGGCGGCATCGTATGCGCCCTCATCCAGTGCCTTCCTGCCCAAGGAAAATGACAGACTCAATACGTCGTTATCGGCGCCTATCGGGAAGCCGTATGCTTCGCCGATTTCTTTGAGCTGCTCCCATGAAGGCTCCCGGATTATTTGCCCTGTGGAAGAGTATATGTAATAAAGCTCCGACTGAGCTTGTTTGGAGTCGGGCTCAAACTGGGTGCTTATGTGATAGCAGGCAACAGCCTCAGACCAAAGTTTCTTTTCGACAAACCAGAAACCAAGGTTTCTGTAACAGCGCGCCACATCTTTAGACCGGAAAGCAATTTTGAAAGCCTCTTTGGTAAGGTCGAAGAATTTCTCAAAATCTCCGGTGATCTTGTATGTTTCAATATACTCGCTCGTTATGGGAAAGCTTACGGGATTCCAGCGAAGACCTTTTTTCAATGCCGCCCTTGCTTCTTCATATCGTTTCAGTTCCACGAGAAGACTTCCGTAAAGCATATAAATGTCCGTGTACGGTATAGGCGCCCGCCTGAGGTCTTTTTCGGGTTTTTCACGAAGCATATAAAGGCATTCCTCAAAGACTTCATTAAAAACATGATACTCACTGAGACGGTCATCCTCAAAAGCATTAAGCGCTTCAACCTTGTTTACCAGAGCTTCAATGATATTAAGCGCTTTCTTAAAGTCCTTCTTGTAAATGTTGAACCTGACCTCTTCAAGAGCCGCATCAGTACCGGAATGAGCGTTTTTAATGTGTCTTTCAAGGTCGCTTTTCTTATCGTCGGGTATGAGCCCGTACTGAAGCCGTCCGCAGGCGCGAAGAATCTCGGTATTCATTTCATGATCCTTGTATTTTTCCATTTGCTCGTTAAGATAAGCCATATCCGCCTTGGGATCGCCGGAAAGGCCGCGCGTGATATCTCTCATGATGGAATCAAGATCTTTTTTTTCGTTCATTTAATAAACCTCCCTTTTATTCGGAAATGAAGCATGAAAAGTGTCTGCATCTTATGCGGAGCCTTTCGCGCTTAACGGCTCTATACGCCCTGCAACTATATAATAATATACTACCTGCCCCGAAAAACGGACTCGGTCGCAGAAACGGCATATTTATGATAAATACCTGCGTTTTCGCGCGGCTCCGCGGCCACGGACTTTGCTCCGCGTATTGTAAAATCTCTTGGCCGATGATACAATAAAGAAAACGGCACATGTATTTCCTTCGTACTCAAAAAACGGCGTTTTTTAAAATAATCTTGTATTTAGGGAGGAAGCAATATGAAACGCTTAAGTCGGCTCAAGGTTTTATTATTGGTGCTGAGCATAATTATCACGGCCGCCGCACCCGGTGCATTTGCGGGGGGCAGGCTTGAAGCCGCTTCCTTCGCGGGAGGCTCGGGCACCGAGGACGACCCCTATCTTTATAGAAGACGCGGCGCAGCTTTGGCTGCTTTCAAGTCTTGTAAACGAGGGGAACGAGGATTATAACGCCGCCTTCTATGAGCTTACGGCGGACATTGATCTTGGCGGAAGCGAGGACAACCAATGGACGCCTATCGGAACGGAGAACTCCTTTCGCGGTCATTTTGACGGGAACGGTCACAGAATAACGGGACTTTATATAAACGGGAACGAAGACAACGTGGGTCTCTTCGGAAAAGCATCCAAAAGCGTTATTATGAACGTCTCCGTCAGCGGCTCCGTGAAAGGAAAGGCCAATGTAGGCGGTATTGTCGGCGCGAACTTCACGGGGAAGGTGATCCGCTGCAGAAACGACGCCGACGTGACCGGCACGTATCAGGTGGGCGGCATTGCGGGCTTAAACGACGTACACAACGGCGGGGGAGACACCGCAGACGTAACGGAATGCGTAAATACGGGCGTTGTATCGGCGTCCGGCTACAAGCTTGGCGGCATAGTGGGAGAAAACACCACGTATAAGGGCGCGTCCCGGGTCACCCGGTGCGTAAATACCGGACAGGTAGCTGCCGGCAGCTCAAGCTGTGAGTACATAGGCGGCGTGGTGGGCTACAACTGTGCCGACAGCTACGGCATAGTGACCGTGACGGACTGCTATAATACAGGCGTTGTCGCCCGTCTTGACCGCACGGGGCTTAAATACGGAAAATATGTCGGCGGCGTGGTGGGACGGAACCGCGCGGTAGGGTCGTCATACGTCTTCTCCAGCGCATACCAGAGAGCCGAGGCCGTCGTACAGAACTGTTACAGCGTCGGCAAGGTCGAGGGCATGGATTACGTGTGCGGCATTATCGGCTCCACCTCCTTTAATAAGGGCGTTGTAAAGGGCTGTACGGTGAAGGGCTGCCGTTTTCTTAAAACGGATACGTTAAACAGCGAGCTCGCTGCTCTTTACAGAAGCGGGGG
>JAFOLN010000022.1 GCA_017419325.1 Clostridia bacterium | reverse complement strand
GAAAAAGCAGCTTGGCGACGGGACGCGCTATAAGGAGATATATGAGCTTAACCGCGACAGGATTAAAAATCCATCGCTTATTTATCCGGGTCAGACGCTTTCTCTGCCCGGCGGAGGATGATATGGGACCCGAGCTTTTTATACATAACGGCAGTCTTGTACACAGCCCCGTGACGGCGGGGAGGATAAAGCTTTCGCTTTCACGAAGAGGGAGCCCCGGAAGGCTTGAGTTTGCCGTTATAAAGGAGGGCGCGCTCGATTTTACGGAGGGGAACGCCGTGAGGCTTTCGCATGACGGCACGCCCATGTTTTTCGGGTATGTTTTCTCAAAAAGGCGCGTCCGGGACGGCATTATACACGTGACGGCATACGACCAGTTAAGATACCTAAAGAACCGGGACACCTTTGTTTCGCAGGGGCTTACGGCATCGGGGCTTGTAAGGCGGCTTTCCTCGGACTTCGGGCTTAAGACGGGAGAGATTGAGGAGACGGCCTATGTAATAGACGTTATAGACGAGGTGGACAGGACGCTTTTTGACATGATAGAGGGTGCGCTTTCGGAGACGTTCAAGAATACGGGGAGACGATACGTCCTTTACGACGATATGGGGCGGCTTACGCTTAAAAACATAAAGTCGCTTGTGACGGATTTTGTGATAGACAAGGATAGCGCGAGGGACTTCATATATGAGTCGGGCATCGACGATGAGACATACGACAGGGTGAGCCTTGTGTGCATCGACAGGAGGTCGGGCATAAACCTGCGGTTCACGGCGAAGAACGACGAAAGGGCGAAGGAGTGGGGCGTGCTTTCGTATCATGAGAGGATAAGCGAGCCCGAGGGGGCGGCGGCGCGGGCCGAAAGCCTCCTTAAATATTTTCAGACGAAGAAAAGAAGGCTTTTTGTGCGCGGGGCCTTCGGCGACGTAAGCGTTCGGGGCGGAAGCATTGTCCGCGCCGCGCTGGAGCTTGGAGATATCGTTGTAAATTCGCCGATGACGGCAGAGCAGGTGACGCACACTTTTGAAAACGGGGAGCATTTTATGGATATAAGGCTTACGGGAGGCGATTTTATTGTATGACGCGGTGGAGCTTGTAAAAACGGCGGCGCTTGAGGCGGTGGAGGCGTCGAAGCCCGTATGTGTTGCCTTCGGGCGCGTTTTGTCGCGGGAGCCCTTAAGGGTGCAGACAGACCAGAAGGCCGTATACGGCGAAAGGTCGCTTATATTTACCGAGAGGATGAGAAGTGACGCGCTTTATCCCGGCGACACGGTTGCGATGATCGGGCTTCGCGGCGGGAAGCGGTTCTTGATGCTCGATATACTTAAAAGGCATGACGCACGGGAGGGAAGCGAGTGATACCGGAGGTTTCCGATGATATAAGGGCAGAGCTTCGGCTCGGAGCGGCGCCCGCAAGGACTTTTAAGCTCGATATTGAAAACAACACGGTACGCGGAGAGACGGACGGCGCGGAGGCGCTTATGCAGGCCGTTTATATGATTCTTTCAACGAAGCGATACGAGTGGCTCATCCATTCGTGGGACTACGGCTCGGAGGTGCTTTCTCTTATCGGGCGCGATATGCATTACTGCATACCGGAGGCGGAGAGGATGATACGCGAGGCGCTCCTTACAGACGACCGCATACGCGACGTAAGGGGTTTTCGATTTGAAACAGAGAAAAACAGGCTCCGCGTATTTTTCACGGTTGTAAGCATATACGGGGAGACGGAAGGCGAAACGGAGGTGACGCTCTGATGTATGAAAACGAGACGTATGACGCCCTGCTTGAGAGGATGATTTCCAGAGCGCTTTCGGCGCGTCCCGGCATTGACAGCCGCGAGGGCTCTCTTTTGTGGCTTGCCCACGCGCCCGCGGCGGCGGAGCTTGTGAACGTATATATCGCGCTGGAGGCCATTCTTTCGGAGACGTTTGCCGATACGGCCTCACGCGATTTTCTCATACTTCGCGCCTCGGAGCGGGGCATAGTGCCGCGTGAGGCGGAGCCTGCACATCTTGAGATTTATATAACGCCGGAGGAGCTCTCTCTTTCGGAGGGGGCGCGGTTCTCCATAGGAGATTTTAACTACGTCCTTACGGGGGAGCGGGGCGGCGGTTACTGGGAGATCGAGTGCGAAACGGCGGGCGAGGCGGGCACGTCGCCCGCGGGGGACGTTATCCCCATAGAATATATAGACGGGCTTTTGTCGTGCCGCGTGACGGGCGTAATTATACCGGGGCGCGACGAGGAGCCGACCGAGAGCATACGCGCGCGGTATATGAAAAGCCTTAAGGAAAGCCCCTTCGGGGGTAACCGCGCCGATTACAGGGAGAAGATAGGCGCGCTGCCCGGCGTGGGCGGCGTAAAGGTATACAGGGCGTGGAACGCGGGGCTTTCTCCCGCTTCCTTCGTGCCGCCGGAGGGTACGGAGGAGTGGATTTCCGCTCAGGGCGCGCCGGAGGATATAGCGCATTGGCTTCGCGCCGTGTACGGGGCGTCGTCGGAGGGGCTTTTAACCGTGGGCGGCACGGTGAGGGTCGTAATAATCGGCTCGGAGTACGCGTCTCCTTCGGAGGCGCTCCTTAATTCGGTGCAGATGGCCGTTGACCCGAAGGAGGGAAGCGGAGAGGGGCTGGGACTTGCGCCCATAGGCCACGTCGTAACCGTGGAGGGAGTCGGCGAGAGGGCCGTGTCCGCGGGAGTAAGGGTGCAGCTTTCGGACGGCTTCGTATGGGAGGACGTGCGCGAATACGCGGAGAACGCCGTAAAGGCGTATTTTCGCTCGCTTTGTGAAGGCTGGGCCGACTCGGACGAGCCTCTTACGGTGCGCGTTTCGCAGATTGAGACGCGCCTTCTTTCGATAGAGGGCATAGTTGACGTGACATCCTGCGAGATAAACGGCGCGGGCGAAAACCTTACTCTGGGCGCGGACGAGATACCCGTTTTCGGCGGGCTTTATCTTATATGACGGAGGTCGTTATGGAAAGAAGGATAAGTGATTATCTGCCCCATTTCATAAGGCATACGGACGTTTTTGAGGCGATATGCGAGGGCGAACAGCCCGAGTTCGAGGCGCTGTGGGATGAGGCGGAGCGGGCGCTTTCAAATCAGTTCATCGACACGGCGGACGGGTACGGCATAGGGCGGTTCGAGTCGCTTCTTAAGATAGTGCCCAAGGGGACGGACAGCCTTGAGTACCGCCGCCAGAGGGTGAAGGCCGGGTGGTTTACGGGGCTTCCGTTTACGCTTCGGTGGCTTAAAATGTGGCTTGAGTGCCGCTCGGGCGGCGGGGGAAGCGTAAGCGTCGGAGACTATATGCTTCATGTTACCCTTGACCGAGAAAGAACAAAGGATTGCGAGAAGCTAAAAAGGGAGCTTGTGCCCGCGCTTTCGGCCATATGCCCCGCAAATATGGGGGCGGAGCTTGAAACAAAGGCGGCGGCGCGGGCCGCGCTGCGGGCGGGGGCGTATACGGAGTGTCATGTGCGCGCCGAGGTATGGCCCGAAGGTATGGGGGAGTGAGATATGTCGAATATATATAAGACGGTAGTTACAAGCGAGGGGGCGCGCCTTATCGCGCAGAGCATACAGGGCGGCGAAAGGCTTAAGATAACGGCGGCCGCCGTGGGCGACGGAGGCGGCGCGCAGTACGTGCCCCAGGTCTCGCAGAGGGCTCTTAAGGGCGAGAGATGGCGCGGCCGCATCGCGGGAAGCTATATGAACGGCGGAGCGGCTAATGTTATGGACGTGGAGATAAGCGTGCCCGAGCCCGCCGCCGGGTTCACGGCGAGGGAGGCCGGGATTTTTTCCGATGACGGCACGCTTATTGCCGTGGGCAGTCTGCCGGACACGCTGGTCGCGCCCATGGGCGGGGGCTGTTTCGGGCGGCTTACGGTGGTCATGCACATAGCCGTAGAGGACGCGGCCGCCCTTGACGTGCTCGTTATGCCGCAAAAGGACGCGGTGTGCGGCTTTGATATGGAGATAGCCCCGTCCGCGTGGGAAGAAAGGACGGCGGGAGACGGGGACTATGCATACGAATACGTATACGAAAGCCCGCTTATAACGGGGGAGCTCTGGCCCGACGTTACCGTAAAGGAGGAGAGCCTTGACGCGGCGGCGGACTGCGGCCTTTGCCCCGTATGCGAGACGGTAAACGGGGGACTTAAGCTTCTTTCGAAGGCGCGTCCCGCGGCCGCGCTGAAGGCGAGGTGCCGCCTTATGGGGAAGGGAATATCGGACGCGGACGGCGCGGGAGCATGAGTGAGAAAAAGAAGGGGGCGTGACGGACTTTGATAGGTTCGGTAAACGTATCGGGCGGAGCCGATATGATGAGGATAAAAAACAGGGTAACGGCGGTCGAGAACAGGCTTCAGACGGGGCAGACGGCGGGT
>JAFOLN010000164.1 GCA_017419325.1 Clostridia bacterium | reverse complement strand
TCGCACGCTCCCTTACCGACAAGCCGTTCGGCGTAAACATTATGCTTATGAGCCCGTTCGTTGACGAGGTGGCGAAGGTCGTTGCCGAGGAAAAGGTCGCAGTCGTGACCACGGGCGCGGGCAACCCCGCAAAGTACATGAAAACGTGGCAGGCGGCAGGCATCAAGGTGATACCTGTCGTCGCCTCCACCGCTCTTGCGAAGCTCATGACCCGCGCGGGCGCGTCGGCCATCATAGCCGAGGGCGGCGAGTCCGGCGGCCATGTGGGCGAGATAACCACCATGGCTTTGGTGCCTCAGGTATGCGACGTCACCTCCCTTCCCGTCATCGCGGCGGGCGGCATAGGCGACGGACGCGGCGTTGCCGCGTCGTTCATGCTGGGTGCGTCGGGCGTGCAGCTTGGCACCCGCTTCCTTCTCGCGAAGGAATGCGGCGTACATCAGACCTACAAGAATAAAATACTCAAGGCCAAGGATATCGACACCATGACCACGGGCAAGCGTCTCGGGCATCCCGTAAGGAGCCTTCGGACGCCGTTTTCGCGCGCGTATTTCAGGGCGGAATACGACAGCACCGTCTCCGACGAGGAGCTTGAGAACATGGGCGCGGGAGCGTTAAGGCTCGCCGCAGTCGAGGGCGATGAGAAGCGCGGCTGCTTCCTTGCCGGTCAGATAGCCGGAATGTGCGACCGCGAACAGCCCGCCGCCGAGATAATAAAGGAGATATTCGACGAGGCCGAGACGATACTGAACGGAGCTTCAAAATGGGTAAAATAGCTTTTGTATTTTCGGGACAGGGCGCGCAGAAGCCCGGCATGGGCCTTGAGCTCTATGAAAAGAGCGCGGCTGCGCGCGAGGTCTTCGACATGGCCGGACGCATACGTCCCGGCACGAAGGAGCAGTGCTTTTCGGGCACGAAGGAAGAGCTTTTAAAGACGGTAAACACCCAGCCCTGCCTTTACGCCGTTGATCTCGCGGCGGCGGCAGCCCTTAAGGAAGCGGGCGTAAACGCCGACATGGCGGCCGGCTTCTCTCTGGGCGAGGTGGCCGCGGCGGCCTTTTCGGGCGTTTATTCCTATGAGGACGGCTTCAAGCTTGTCATAAAGCGCGGCGAATACATGCAGGACAGCGCGGACAAGACGGACGCCTCCATGGGCGCGGTATTAAAGCTCGACTTTGAAACGGTCGAAAAGCTGTGCGGCGGCTTTAAGGCGGTCTATCCCGTAAATTATAACTGCCCCGGTCAGCTCGTTGTGGCGGGCCAAAAGGGCGAGCTTGCCGATTTCAAGACGGCCGTAAAGGAAGCGGGCGGCAGATTCATGCCCATAGCCGTGGGCGGAGGCTTCCACTCCCCGTTCATGGCCGAGGCTTCGGTAAAATATGCGGCGGAGCTTGAAAAGATGAGCTTTTCGGAGCCGAAAATACCGCTTTACGCAAACTACAACGCGCTTCCCTACGGCGACGCGAAGAAGCTTCTCTCCCTACAGATAGAGAACCCCGTGCGCTGGCAGGCAAGCGTTGAGAACATGATAAAGGACGGCGCGGACACCTTCATAGAGGTGGGCTGCGGCACGACTCTCACGGGTCTTATTTCAAAAATATCCAAAGACGTGCGCGTTTTCGCCGTAAACGACGCGCAGACGCTGGAGGATACGATAAAGGAAGTAAAATAATGCTTACAGACAGAATTGCAATAGTAACCGGCGGCTCCCGCGGCATAGGCCGCGCCATAGCCGTGGAGCTTGCCAAGAACGGCGCGAACGTAGCCATTGTTTACGCGGGCAACGAGGCTGCCGCAAACGAAACGGTCGAGATGATACGCGCTCTCGGACGCGAGGCAAAGGCATATAAGTGCAACGTGGCCGATTTCGCGGCCGTAAAGGACACCGTTTCCGCCGTAACGAAGGAGATGGGCGTGCCCTACATCCTCGTAAACAACGCCGGCATCACCCGCGACAAGCTTATCTTCTCCATGAAGGAGGAGGATTACGACGCCGTTTTGGATACCAACTTAAAGGGCGCCTTCAACTTCATAAAGCACTGCTATTCCGGCTTTATAAAGAAGAAGGAGGGCCGCATCGTGAACATCGCCTCCGTTGCGGGCACGATGGGCAATCCCGGCCAGGCCAATTACAGCGCGTCCAAGGCGGGCGTTATAGGACTTACGAAATCCGTTGCAAAGGAGCTTGCGGGCCGCGGCGTATGCTGCAACGCCATCGCTCCCGGATTTATCGCAACGGATATGACGAGCGACCTTCCCATGAGTCAGGATGAGATAAACTCTCAGATCCCGCTGGGGCATGTGGGCCAGCCCGAGGACGTTGCGCGTCTTGCCGCTTTCCTTTGCGGCGAGGGCGGACGCTATATCACAGGCGAGGTAATACGCATAGACGGCGGGCTTGCCATGTAATTTTTGGAGGAAAAACACAATGAGAAGAGTTGTAGTAACGGGTCTGGGCGCGGTGTCTCCCGTAGGGCTTGACGTCGCATCGACGTGGAACAGCCTCATCTCGGGCAGACACGGCATCGCAAAGATAACGCGCTTTGACACGGAAGGCTTTAAGGCTACGCTGGCCGCAGAGGTAAAGGACTTCGACCCCACTCTGTATATGGACAAAAGCGAAGTAAGAAGAAGCGACCTGTTCACCCAGTTCGCGCTGGCGGCCGCCGTTCAGGCGGTAAACGACAGCGGCATCGAGGGCACCATCGCCCCCGAACGCCTTGGCGTATACTCCGGCAGCGGCGTAGGCGGCCTTATCACTATATCGAACGAGATAGAGAAGCTTATAACGAAGGGCCCAAAGAAGGTGTCCCCGCTCTTTATCCCCATGATGATAGCCAACATCGCAACGGGCACCATAGCGATACGCTTTAACGCGAAGGGCCCGAGCCTCCCCGTTGTAACGGCGTGCGCCACCAGCACGAACGCCGTGGGCGAGGCGTACCGCACCATCCTTCACGGATACGCGGACGCCATAATCGCGGGCGGCAGCGAGGCTACCATAACGCCTATCGGCATCGCGGGCTTTACGAACTGTATGGCTCTCACCACGTCGGACGATCCCGACTGCGCGTCCATTCCCTTTGACAAGAGAAGAAACGGCTTTTTAATGGGCGAGGGCGCAGGCATGCTCATTTTAGAGGAATACGAGCGCGCAAAGGCGCGCGGCGCGAAAATATACGCCGAGCTTGTGGGCTACAGCTCCACCAACGACGCGTATCACATAACCGCGCCCGCACCCGACGGCGAAAGCGCGGCTCTTGCCATCGCTCAGACCTTTGAGCAGGCAAAGGGCGAGCGCGCGCAGTGCATTTACATAAACGCTCACGGCACCTCCACGCCGATGAACGACAAGACGGAAACGGCAGCCATAAAGAAGGCTCTGGGCGAGGAGCGCGCAAGAAAGGCGGTCATCACCTCCACCAAGTCCATGACGGGCCATATGCTGGGCGCAACGGGCGCGCTTGAGGCGCTTGTTGCCGTGCTTGCCTTAAAGGAAGGCGTAGCTCCGCCTACCATGGGCTTAAAGGAGCCCGATCCCGAGTGCGACCTCGATTATGCTCCCGGCGTTAAGCGCGTGGCTCCCTTCGATCTGGCACTTTCCAATTCGCTGGGCTTCGGCGGACATAACGCCTGCCTTGCTTTCGTTCGCGCGGAGGACTGAAAATGAAAATAGACGACATACGAGCACTTGCAAAAATAATGAAGGAGACCGGCCTTACGTCTCTTAAAATAGACGAGGACGGCGTTGTTATAGAGCTTTCCCGCGCAGCCGCTCCCGCGGCCGTGCCGGTCATAGCGGCGGCCCCCGTTCCCATGGAGGCGGCGGCTCCCGCGAAAGCCCCCGAAGCGCCCGAAGAAGAGCCGGACGCGCCCGCGGACGACGACGTCGTAACGGTGACGGCGCCCATGGTGGGAATGTTCTACTCTGCGCCGAACCCGAAGGATAAGCCCTACGTTACGGTGGGCGCCAAGGTAAAGGCCGGCGACATACTCTGCATAATCGAAGCCATGAAGCTTATGAACGAGATAGTAAGCGAAGTGGACGGCACCGTTGAAAACATATTCGTTGGCAACGAACACGTTGTCGAATTCGGTCAGCCGCTGTTTCGCATAAGGAGAGACTGATGAACAAAGAAGAAATAATGAAGATCATCCCTCACCGCGACAAGATGCTTCTCGTTGACGAGGCCGAGGTAAAGGACAACGAAGCGATAGGCAGATATACGGTGCGCGGCGACGAGCACTTCCTGTGCGGCCATTTCCCCGGCAACCCCGTAGTTCCGGGCGTTATCCTCTGCGAAATGATGGCGCAGGCGTCGTGCGTGCTTTTGTCGAATTTAAGCGCGGAGGCCGTGACCCCGTATTTTACCGGCCTTGATAAGGTGCGCTTCAAAAAGCCCGTGCTCCCCGGCGACACGCTGGAGACCCATGCCGTTATATCGAGGTCGAAGCCTCCGTTCTATTTCGCGCAGGCTAAGGGCTACGTTGACGGCAAGCTCTGTGTAACGGCCGAGTTTTCGTTCGCTCTCGTTGCAAACAAATAGGAGCCTGCGCTTTTTTCGCGCATTTACCTAAGGAAGTGAACACATGTTTTCCAAAATACTCGTAGCAAACCGCGGCGAGATAGCGGTGCGCATAATCCGCGCCTGCAAGGAGATGGGCATAAGCACCGTCGCCATATATTCGCTGGCCGACGCGGAGGCGCTCCACGTTTCCCTGGCTGACGAATGCATCTGCGTGGGACGCTCCACGCCCGCGGAAAGCTACTTAAATCAGAAGAACATTATAAGCGCCGCTCTCGTTACGGGCGCGCAGGCCATACATCCCGGCTACGGCTTTCTTTCGGAGAACGCCGACTTTGCGCGTCTCTGCCGCGAGAACGGCATCGTGTACATAGGCCCCGACGCGGAAACCATATCCCGCATGGGCGACAAGGACGCGGCGCGCCGCCTTATGAAGGAGGCGGGAGTGCCCACGGTGCCGGGAAGCGACATCGTAACGGATGAGGATATGCTCAGGCGCGAAGCGTCGCGCATAGGCTATCCCCTGCTCATAAAGGCGCGCTCCGGCGGCGGCGGCAAGGGCATACGCCTTGTAAACGGCGAAGACGAGCTTCTTAACGCGTACCGCACAGCCTCGGGCGAGGCGCTTGCGGCCTTCGGCGACGGCGGCGTATATATGGAGAAGTTCCTCTCCCCCACGAAGCACATCGAGGTGCAGCTTCTGGCCGACGAAAAGGGCCATGTGGTGGCGCTGGGCGAGCGCGAATGCTCCATTCAGCTTAACAATCAGAAGCTTATAGAGGAGTCCCCCTCCCCGGCGGTAACGCCCGCGCTCCGCAAGTCCATGATGGAGGCGGCGGTGAAGGCGGCAAAGGCCGCGAAGTATACGAACGCCGGCACCATCGAGTTCCTTCTTGACAGGGACGGCAATTTTTACTTTATGGAAATGAACACCCGCCTTCAGGTGGAGCATCCCGTGACCGAATACACCACGGGCATCGACATCGTGAAGTGGCAGATACGCATAGCGGCGGGCGTGGAGCTGGCCTTTTCGCAGAAGGACATACAGATAGGCGGCGCGGCGATAGAATGCCGCATAAACGCAAAAAGCGCGGGAACGCTGGGCTTTATGCACGTTCCCGGCGGCCCGTGGGTGCGCTTTGACACGGCGCTCTACTCCGGGTACAGCGTTCCGGTGTTCTATGATTCGATGGTGGGAAAGCTTATAGTATTCGCAAAGACGCGGGAGGAGGCAATAAGAAAAATGCACTCCGCGCTCTGCGAGCTGGTGCTTGAGAACATACCGAACAATATAGACGAACAGCTTAATATATTAAACGACAGCGATTTTAAAGCCGGTGACTATTACACCAACTTTATGACGACAAGAGGATGGTGATACTGTGGATCTTAGAGGTTTATTCAAAAGGCCTGCGAATGAGCTGGAGAAGGGCGGACGCACGCCCGCCGAAGCCACTGCGGCAGACACCTTTGAGGTAAAACGCGAATGTCCGTCATGCGGCGCGAAAATTGCGGAAAGCGACCTGCCCGATATGTATTACGTCTGCACCTGCGGCCACCATTTCCGCATGAACGCAAGACAGCGCATCGACTTTATATGCGACGAGGGCAGCTTTACCGAAATGTTTTCGGACCTTGAAACAAAGGATATAATAAACTTCCCCGGCTATGAAAAGAAGTTAAGAGAGGCGCGCTTAAGCTCCGGCGAGGACGAGGCCGTTATATGCGGCACGGCGTCCGTACTCGGTCACAAATGCGCCGTATTCGTTATGGAGTCCCTCTTTATGATGGGCAGCATGGGCACCGTCGTGGGCGAGCGCATAACGCGCCTCTTTGAATACGCCACCGAACAGGGGCTTCCCGTTGTGGGCTTTACCGTATCGGGCGGCGCGAGAATGCAGGAGGGCATACTTTCCCTTATGCAGATGGCAAAAACGAGCGGAGCCGTAAAGCTCCACTCCGACGCGGGCAACTTCTACCTTACGGTGCTTACCGACCCCACCACGGGCGGCGTTACGGCAAGCTTTGCCATGCTTGGCGACATAATCATGGCGGAGCCCGGCGCAACCGTTGGCTTTGCGGGTGCGAGAGTTATAGAGCAGACCATAAGAAAGAAGCTGCCGCAGGGCTTTCAGACGGCGGAGTTCTTATTGGAGCACGGCTTTATCGACATAATAACGCCCCGCTCCGAGCAGAAGCGCGTCATATCCACCCTGCTTGCGATGCATGAAAAAGGGAGCGGAGGTGACATATCATGAGCGGAGGTACCCCGTATGATAAGGTGATGCTTGCGCGTGCCAAGGGACGCGCGACGGCGGCGGAATACATAAACCGCATATTCACCGATTTTATAGAGCTCCACGGCGACCGTCATTTCGCCGACGACAAGGCGGTGGTGGGCGGCGTCGCATACCTCGCGGGGATGCCCGTTACGGTCATCTCCATGGAAAAGGGCAAGGACACAAAGTCAAAGGTTTACAGAAACTTCGGCGCGCCCAATCCGGAGGGATACAATAAGGCACTTCGCCTTATGCGGCAGGCCGAAAAGTTCTCCCGCCCCGTGGTGTGCTTCGTCGATACGGCGGGCGCGTTCTGCGGACTCGGCGCGGAGGAGCGCGGACAGGGACGCGCCATTGCGCAGAACCTGGCCGAAATGATAACGCTTAAAACGCCGATAATCTCCATATTCATAGGCGAGGGCGGCTCCGGCGGCGCGCTTGCGCTTGCCTGCTCCGACGAGGTTTGGATGATGGAGAACGCCATATATTCGGTCATCTCCCCCGAGGGCTGCGCGAGCATCCTTTGGAAGGACTCGAAGAAGGTAAAGGCCGCGGCGCAGAGCCTCAGGCTCACGGCGCAGGATATGCAGAAGCTTCAGGTGGCGGAAAAGGTCATCCCCGAGAAGGGCTCGTTCGACGCCTGCTGCCGCACGATGGCGCAGGATCTGAGAGCCGCGTTCGACGCGCGCAGGGATATCCCGAAGGATGAGCTTATAAAGACGCGCTACGAGCGCTTCAGAAAGTACGGCGCGCAGATCGTACCCGAGGATTTTTAAAAAACGAAAGTCTATGGAACCGCGGTTCCATAGACTTTTTTGCTTTGGGTATCAAAGCAAAAAGCGGTGGTTTTCCAAAGCCTTCCCCTCTGGAACCGCCCCGTCATGTCATTCTGAGCGAATCCGAAGAATCTCTTTCTCTTTATAAAAGCTTGTTTTTCAAAGGCTCCCTTGCTGAACCCCCCCCCGGCGGGAGCTGTCTGCGAAGCAGACTGAGGGATTGTAAAGTCCAGAAGCCGCGCCGACTTCCTCCGAAGGCAGGGTGTTTGGTAAAAAAAGCCTTCCCCTTGAGGGGAAGGTGTCTGCGAAGCAGACGGATGAGGTGTCCTGCGCCGTCTGCACGAAGCAAAATGCTTCTTTATGTAAACCTGAGCATCAAAATATGTCATTCTGAGGCGCGAATGCGCCGAAGAATCTCAAACGCGAGGTCTTGGCAGAATGTCAAAGCAGAACTTTCTGTTTTAAAAAGAACAAAGCCTTCTTCAAGGCCTTCGGAAACGAAAGTTTCCGAAAAAAATCCCCCTTGCTTTGCTTTAAAATCTCCGCAAACGGTTGTATAATTATAACGTAAAACTTTCACAACGCGAAAGAAGGTGCAGATTTGATAAAAAACGCTCTCCCCTGGCTTGATACGCTCACGCGGCACCGCCGCTTCCTTCATACCATACCGGAGCCCTCCTTCAAGGAGAAAAAGACTTGCGCATACATAAGAAAGACGCTCGACACGCTTGGCATACCCTACGAGCGGGTGCTCGATACCGGCGTGCTTGCCCATATAACCGCCGACCCGACATACGAAACGCTGGCCTTTCGCGCCGATATGGACGCGCTGCCCGTTTTCGAGAAGACGGGGCGCGAATTTTCATCAACGCACGAGGGCTTTATGCACGCCTGCGGCCACGACGGCCACATGGCGGTGCTGCTTTCCTTCGCCGAGTTCCTGTGGAAGAATAAAGACCGCCTGCGCCGCAATGCCGCGCTCATATTCCAGCCCGCGGAGGAGGGCTACGGCGGCGCGCTCCGAATGCTTGAGGCGGGCGTTTTGGAAAAAGCGGGAGCGTCTCAGGTCTACTCCTTCCATGTATCCCCGCTCTACCCGAAGGGTAAGGTATACATAAGCGAAGGCTCCGCCACGGCCTGCGACCTTGCCTTCGACATACATATAAGCGGCAAAGCGTCCCACGGCGCGATACCGCAGAACGGGCGCGACGCCATCGTTGCCGCAAGCGCCCTTGTTGGCGCGCTCCAGAGCGTCGTATCCCGCGAAAACGACCCCCACAGCCCCCTCGCGCTGACCATCGGCACATTGAAGGCGGGCACGAAGCGAAACGTGGTGGCCGACGAGGCCATGCTTGAATGCGCCTTAAGATGCGCCCTTACGGAGGACGCGGCCGAGGCCGCATACGCCAATGTGAACCGCATATGCCGGGGGATGGCCGCCGCATTCGACGTAAAAATCGAAACGAAGGTCGACCACTTCTACGGCGCGGTCATGAACGCCTCCGAATGCGTCGGGCGCATTGAAAGCGCCTTCTCCCCCGGCGAGGTCGTGCGCGTGCCGCCGCTCGTTGTGTCGGAGGACTTCTTCGCCTTCACGAAGGAGCTGCCCTCAGCCATGTTTTTATGCGGCGTGCGAGATGAAGCCTGCGGCTTTGTCCATCCGCTTCATGCCGACAAATTCGACTTGAACGAGGACGCGCTTTTATATGCCCTTGAAACGTATATAAGGCTTGTGATATAAAAAAAGGCCGAAAGCTTATGCTTTCGGTCTTTTCTTCATTTATTGTGACTTACGCGTCGAATACGTCGCAGCCGTCGTCGATGTGCCATGCCGCCGCAAAGCCTGCGCGAACGGCGTTGGAGATCTGTCCTATCTTGCTCGAGTCGCCTACAACGTAGGTGTTTACGAAGTTTGCCTTTATCTCGTCCGCAAGGTCGTTTACGGGCTTTACGCCGGACGCGAATACGGTGCAGTCCGCCTGCATGGTGTAGCGTTCGCCGGTGGATACCTTTTCAAGGGTTATCACGTTGTTCTCAACGGATATTACCTTAACGCCGGGAACCGCGTCGTAGTTGTCGTATCTTGCGAGGAACTGCTTTAAGTATCTGATGTTGGGGCCTATGCTCTGCATGCCTATCTCGGGAAGCATATCAACAACGGTGGTGTCAACGCCCTGCTCCAGAAGGAAGTGAGCCGTCTCCATACCCGTCATACCGCTGCCGACTACGACCGCCTTCTGACCCTTGTTAAGCTTTACCTTCTCAAGAAGCATCTGATTTGCGGTGCAGCAGAGGGAATCCTTTATCTTTACGAAGGACGGGATGAAATCGGTGCCGCCCGTTGCCAGCACTACGGCGTAGGGGCTTAATTCCTTAAGTATGTCTATCGTAACGTCGGTGTTGAGTCTTACCTTTACGCCCCATCTTTCAAGGTTGTTCTCGTAGTACTTAACGAGCCAGCCGAGTCTGTACTTATGCGGGGGAAGCTTTGCTATGTTGAGCTGACCGCCCAGCTTGTTTCTTCTTTCAAAGAGGGTAACGTCAAAGCCGCGTATCGCAAGCACTCTTGCCGCCTCGCAGCCCGCGCTGCCGCCGCCTACAACGGCTATCTTTCTTCTTGCGCCGTTCTTGTTGAACATTTTAAGCTCAGTCTCATAGCCCATGGTGGGGTTCACGGCGCACTCAAGTCTGCCGCGGCCGTCGCTCGTTGCGCAGTGCATGCATACGATGCAGGGGCGAACCTGCTCGGGATGACCCGCTCTTAACTTGTTAACAAAGCTTGCGTCTGCAAGGTGCGGGCGCGCCATTGATACGAAGTCGCACTTGCCGTCCGCGATGAGGCTGTCGGCATAGTCGAAGTCGCGGATAAGGCTTACGCCGATAACGGGCACGTTCACTACCTTCTTTATGCCCTCCGCAAGGGGTATGAGCCAGCCCTGCTCATAGAGCGCGGGAGCGATGATGCCCTGGGGAGCAAGGCCGCCGCCTGCCGATACGCTTATGATGTCGGCGCCGTAGCTCTCAAGCAGCTTTGCCATCTCCTGAGCCTCGAAAAGCTTCATGCCGCCCTCGTCGCCCAGAAGGTCGTCTGCGGAAATTCTTACGGAGATGGGGAAGTTCGGGCCCGCAAGCTTTCTTATGCCTTCCATTATCTCCTTTACTATTCTTAAGCGGTTCTCAAGGTTTCCGCCGTATTCGTCGGTCCTTCTGTTAAGGTAGGGGCTTACGAACTGGTTTAAAAGATAGCCGTGAGCGCAGTGCACCTCAACGCCGTCGAAGTTCGCGTACTGAGCCACCTTCGCGCCCTGAATGAACTTTGCGATAACGTCCTTTATCTCGGCTATCGTCATCTCGCGGGGAGGAAGATTGCCGGGCATCGCAATGGGGCTGGGGGCGATGGGCTGCATGCCCGTGAACTCATACTTTGCCATGCTGCCGCCGTGGTGGAGCTGTAAAAAGATTCTCGAATCGAAACGGTGTACCGCTTCGGCCACCTTTCTGAGTCCGCCTGCCAGCTGGATGTTGTATGCGCCGAGCTGGTTCATGCCGCCGGGAGCGTCCTTGTCAACGCGGCAGAATTCGGTATATATAAGGCCTGTGCCGCCGCGGGCGCGCGCCTTGAAATATTCAACCAGGTCGTCGGTCACGGAACCGTCAAAGTTTGCGAATCCCGTTGCCATACCTGTCATTACTATACGGTTCTTGATGGTGAGCTTGCCTATCTGAATGGGCTTGAATAAATTCTCATATGCCATGATTTTTACCTCCTCGATTTTCCCATCGTTTTTTTATCACACAGTTTATAATTATAGAGGAAGCCTTTAATTTATGTCAACGGACAAGAATACACAATATACAAGGTCAAATCGCTTATCCATTGTTTAATATTCAGTATAAAGCCGAAAAAAAGTACTTTCTGTATACTCTATACTTTTAAATCGGCAAGAAGCTTTGTCCGAAAGGCGCCGAGCTTCTTAAAATCCATGGCGCCCGTATATATGGTCTCAAGCTCGTCGTGAAGGCTCTTCGCCTCCTTTATATACTCAACGGCGCGTCCCGTAAGCGCGCGGCAAAGCGACATATCGAACCTTATTTTCTGCCGGTTCTTCCTTCTTAACTCCTCTGACACGTACCGCTCAAGGTTTATGCGCCGCACCGGCTCTCCCCCGTAGGCGTGAAAGGCGTTCTCGCTTACAAAGGCAAGGGAAAGCTCCTCTATTATAAGATGCTCCGGGAAACCGCCCGGCGACATGGGGCAATAGCAGCACGTCACGTCGTATCCCGCGTCAGCTGCCGCGCGGCACAGCGCCGAAAGAATGGAGCCGCCCGTTTTGAAGGGGTCGTAAAGGACGTATACGCGCCCGAAGCCCTCAAGATCCTCGTTTATATAGTGCTTTATCCCAAGGGGCGTAATGCCGCTTATAAAACGGCGCGACACCGTGCCGGGCTTAGCCGCGTCCTTCTTTTTGAACTCCTTCTTTGCGATGCGCGCGGCCAGCCGTTCGGCTCTTTTTGTGTCCGTCCCCGCGCATACCGTGGCGCGGATGTCCGTCTGCGCGGTGCGCGCGGCGCGAAGGAACCTGTACGCGCTTTTGTAGCATTCGCCGATGCGCCCCGACAGCGCCTCTATATCGCTGCGCGCCCCGCGCAGGCGCTTTTGGTTCCAGAAGCTGCCAAGGTTTATTATCTCATCGTATGCCCCGGGGCAGACAGGCTCAACGACATGGGGCGCGGTGCCGTCCACAAGGGCCGTGCCCCTGTCCCGCGCTATCGCGGCGTCGAGGGAGTCGGGGTCGGAGGAGCAGACGATGTATTCAACGCTCTCCCCCGCGCCCTCCCAGACCTCGGCCGCCTTTCTCATAAGCGACGATTTGCCCGTGCCGGGGCCGCCCTTTATGATGAGCTTGCGCGACGGCGCGGCTCGGTCAAGCTCGCCGTAATACGAAAAAAAGCCCTCAGGCGTATTTGCCCCAAGATAAAAAGTCCTCTGCAAATGTATCATCCTTTCCGGATATTTTTATATGCTTGCGTTAATATAGTATTGTAAATTCAATCAAATTGTGATTGACATAAATGATATTTTGTGATACCATCTGAAAAGATGAAAAGGGAGTAGTCGTAAGTACAGGCCGACAATCTCGGTCGGGTAAAACCGGCCCGGTACTGTGCGCTTTCTTCAAATGAAAGTGACAAGACTTTTATCGGAGCAGTTTTCCGATAAAGGTCTTTTTGATTATATCCCCATATAAGGAGGTTTCGTATGGATTTTTACAAAAGAACGATAGAAGAATCCTTTGACGCCGTCTCCTCGCAGCCCGAGGGTCTTACGGGCGACGAGGCGCGCCGCAGGCTTGAGCAGCTTGGCAAGAACAGGCTTACGGAGACGGCGAAAAAGAGCGGTCTTCGGGTGTTTTTGGAGCAGTTCAAGGACCTTTTGGTAATAATACTTATCATCGCCGCCGTCATCTCAATGATTACGGGCAACTCCGAGAGCACCATCGTTATCCTTGTTGTGCTGGTCATAAACGCCATACTCGGCACGGTGCAGCATTTCAAGGCGGAGCAGTCGCTTGAGGGGCTGAGAGCCTTAAGCTCACCCACGGCGAAGGTCATCCGCGACGGACAGAACGTGCAGATACCGTCGGAGGATGTGGTCATCGGCGACATAATGCTTCTTGAAGCGGGCGACCTTGTGGTAGCCGACGGCAGAATAGTCGAAAACTTTTCGCTGCAGGTGCAGGAGAGCGCCCTCACCGGCGAAAGCCAGAGCGTTGACAAGAGCGACAGGACCATAAGCGGCGACAACATCGCGCTGGGCGACCGCATAAACATGGTATACTCCGGCTCCCTCGTCACCTACGGCCGCGCCGAGGTGCTGGTAACGGGCACTGCCATGACGACGGAGATAGGAAAGATCGCCGACCTTCTCAACCAGACCCGCGAAAAGCGTACTCCCCTTCAGGAGAGCCTTGACGATTTTTCAAAGAAGCTTTCAGTTATAATAATGATAATCTGCGCCGCGGTATTCGTTTTAGGCATGGTGCGCCATATGCCCGTGCTTGATTCGCTCATGTTCGCCGTTGCGCTGGCCGTGGCGGCCATACCGGAGGCACTTTCGTCCATCGTTACCATCGCGCTTGCGCTGGGTACGCAGAAGATGGCGAATGAGAACGCCATAATAAAGAAGCTCAAGGCCGTCGAGGGTCTCGGCTGCGTTTCCGTTATCTGCTCCGACAAGACGGGCACGCTTACGCAGAACAAGATGACCGTTCAGCATATTTACGCGGCCGATGAGCTTTTCGACGTTGACAAAACGGACTACAGCAACACGACCCACGCCATGCTGCTTCTGTGCAGCCTTCTTTGCAACGACTCCTACTATTCCGAGGGCAAGCCCATAGGCGACCCCACGGAGGTTGCGCTTCTCGACTACTACGCGGCGGTACGCTCCGACGCGCCCCAGATGCGCGAGAAGATAGAGCGTCTCGACGAGATACCCTTTGACTCCGACAGAAAGCTCATGAGCACGGCTCATATGATAGGCAATACGTACACCATGTTCACGAAGGGCGCGCCCGACGTTATATTCGGCCGCATAAACCGCATAATGTGCCCCGACGGCCAGCTCCGCCCCGTGACCGACGCCGATATACTTGAGCTTAAAAAGGTAAACAACAGCCTTTCGGCGAACGGGCTCCGCGTCCTCGCCTTTGCCATGAAGAGCGCGGCGCGCGACGTTTCCCTCACTCTGGAGGACGAGAACGACCTTATCTTCATCGGCCTTATCGCCATGATAGACCCGCCCCGCGAGGAGTCGCGTCAGGCCGTGGCCGACTGCCGCATGGCCGGCATTAAGCCCATAATGATTACGGGCGACCATAAGATAACGGCCACAAGCATAGCAAAGCAGCTCGGCATATTCGAGGAGGGCGACTTAAGCTTAAACGGCGTCGAGGTGGACAGATTAAGCGACGAGGAGCTTATGAAGGTACTGCCCAACGTATCCGTATACGCCCGCGTTTCTCCCGAGAACAAGATTCGCATAGTCGAGATGTGGCAGCGCGCGGGACAGATAGTCGCCATGACGGGCGACGGCGTAAACGACGCGCCTGCGCTTAAAAAGGCGGACATCGGCATAGCCATGGGCATAACGGGCACCGAGGTGTCGAAGGACGCCGCCTCCATGATACTTACGGACGACAACTTCGCCACAATAATAAAGGCTGTAACGAACGGAAGAAGCATCTACAACAACATAAAGAACTCCATAAAGTTCCTCATCTCGGGCAATATGTCCGGCATACTCGCCGTACTGTACGCCGTTATCGCGGCGCTGCCCATGCCGTTCACGGCGGTGCATCTTCTCTTCATAAACCTGCTCACCGACAGCCTCCCCGCCATCGCCATGAGCATGGAGCCCTCGAACAGGGCGCTGCTTCATGAAAAGCCCCGCGGACGAAACGAGTCCATCCTTTCGGGCACCTTCTTCAGAGACGTGGTGACCTGGGGCATACTTATAGCAGTGTTTACGATGATATCCTACTACATAGGTCTCGGCATAAGCGCGGGAGCGGCCAGCACCATGGCGTTCTCCACCCTCTGCCTCGGACGTCTTTTCCACGGCTTCAACTGCCGCGGCAGTCAGTCCATCGTAAAGCTGGGGCTTACAACGAACAAATTCTCCATACTGGCATTCGTTATCGGTCTCGGGCTGCTTGCGCTGGTGCTGCTTGCGCCGCCGCTGTGGTCCTGGTTCGACATAACGCCCCTGCCCACGGCAAACCTTTTATACATTCTGATCTTCGCCTTCTGCCCGACGCTTATAATACAGCTCGTGCGCATAATAAAAGAATCCGTAAAGAAGTAAGGAGACAAAAACATGAATGACGAAAAAAAGACCCCTCTCCCGGACGCGTCGTACTTTTTAAACGAGCACGGCATGGTCATTGCGGATAAGCTTAAGGAATACGAAGCCGCGCAGGCGGCCGAGGAAAAGAAAAAATCGGATAAATAAGCCTTCATCCGAAAATCGCATAAGTCTCTTCAAGGCCCCGCTGCTATGGCGGGGCATTTATTCGGGGCGGACAGCCCCATATAAAAAAGCGAGGCGGCAAATGCCGTCTCGCTTTTCGTTTCGCATATTTCGTTTACGCCATCTGTATGAGCAGCTCGCCTGCTTTTACCGACTGGCCTTCCTTTATGTAGACCTTCTCTATCGTGCCGTCTACCTTGGCTACGACGCTCGTCTCCATCTTCATGGCCTCGACGATTGCGACTACCTGGTTCTTTTCAACCTTGTCGCCTTCCTTTACCTGCACCTTCGATACCATGCCCGGTATGGACGCGCCTATCTGGAGGTCGTCCTTCTCGTCCGCGAACACTACGTTGTCCGCAGCCGTAACTATCGTCTTGTCCTTTATCGGTATCTCGCGGCGCGCGCCGTTAAGCTCGAATATCATCTCGCGGGTGCCGTCGTCGTTCTGTTCGCCGCGGTTTATGAACTTGATTACAAGCTCCTTACCCTCTTCTATGTCGATGACCGTCTCATCGCCCGGTCTCATGCCCCAGAAGAACACCTTCGACTCAAGGTTCGTAAGGTCGCTGAACTCCTCCCTGAACTTTAAGTAGTCCTCGTATACCTTCGGGTACATGCACCAGCTCATCACGTTGCGGTCGGTGGGCTCAGCGCCAAGCTCCGCGATGTGCTTTCTTACCGTCTCAAAGTCAACGGCGTCAAGAAGCTCGCCGGGGCGGCACGTTATGGGCTCCTCGCCCTTAAGTACTATCTTCTGAAGCTCCGCGTCAAATCCCCACGAAGGCTGTCCCATCATGCCCTTGAAGTAGCTTACAACGGAATCCGGGAAGTTTAAGTTCTTGCCCTTCTCCTTTATGTTTTCGGGAGTAAGATCGTTCTGTACCATGAATATCGCAAGGTCGCCCACCATCTTCGAGGAAGGCGTTACCTTTACGATGTCGCCCAGCATGTAGTTTACGTCTCTGTACTTCTCCTTTACCTCCATGAAGCGGTCGCCCAGTCCCAGGCTCTTTACCTGCGGGCCGAGGTTCGTGTACTGGCCGCCGGGGATCTCGTAGCGGTATACGTCCGTCGCCGGCGTCTTCATGTCGGACTCAAATTCCTTATATATCTTTCTTGCCGTTGCCCAGTAGTCGTGGAGCGGCTGCAGGTCGTTTACCTTTATGCCCGTGTCGCGCTCCGTATGCTCAAGCGCCGCAACCACAGCGTTAAGCGACGGCTGGCTCGTAAGCGAGGACATGCTTGCGATGGCCGTATCCACGATGTCCGCGCCTGCCTGCGCCGCCATGATGGCCGTTGCAACCTGGTTTCCGCTGGTGTCGTGGGTGTGTACCTGTACCGGCATGCCGATGTTTTCCTTCAGCGCCTTTACAAGCTTGAACGCAGCGTACGGACGGAGCACGCCCGACATATCCTTTATCGCAAGGAAGTGAGCGCCGCGCTTCTCAAGCTCTTTCGCGAGGTTGAGGTAGTAATTCAGGCCGTAGCTGTCGCGGCTGTCGTTGAGAACGTCCGCGGTGTAGCAGATGGTAGCCTCTGCGACCTTGCCCTGCTTTGCCACCTCGTCAAGGGCGATGGCCATGCCGGGAACCCAGTTAAGGGAGTCGAACACGCGGAACACGTCTATGCCCGCCTCCGCCGATACTCTTACGAATTCGCGGATTACGTTGTCGGGGTAGTTCGAGTAGCCTACCGCGTTCGCGCCGCGAAGGAGCATCTGGAACGGGATGTTCGGTATGCACTTT